>JACQAW010000108.1 GCA_016194725.1 Deltaproteobacteria bacterium | reverse complement strand
GACCAGATCGTGCGCCTCGGCCTCGGGGTTGGCCGCAAGCACGAGCAACTGGTCGGCCAGCGCATCGGCCTGCTCGCGCTTCTGGCGCGCATTTACTATGCGCACGGCCAGCGGTTTCAAATGCTCCACCAGCGCAATACGAAGCGTGATGGCCACCGCCCAAAGCTCGCCAATGCGCAACGGTGAGGTTTGCTGAAATGCCTTCAAGTACCGCCGCAGGGTATCGGCATCGAGGCGTGAATCCGTGTGCGCTATAATGGCCAGCGCCATGGCATAAACGCGGGGATAACCCGCCAGTTCACCGGTCGCGAGCTTCGGCAGCTCGTGGTAATAGTTGGCCGGCAGGTCGCGCTTGATTTCACGCAGCTGATCTTCGACGATATGAAAGTTATCAACCAGCCACTCGGCGGCCGGCGATACTTGCTGCTTGTCGCGAATCGCCGTGGTCAGGGCAAGATAGGCCTCGAGCAGTTGCGCGTGGCATTCCTTGAGGCTGGGCAACAGGGAATGCCCCCGTTCGGGCTGCTGGCCGATCGTAAGCACGCCGGCCAGGTAACCCGCGTACTTTTCCAGGCGTTCGACGCTGAAGATCTCCTCCCGAACCGGATCTTCGCTCAAAAGTTCGGTCGAGCGCCGCAGGATACTCAAAAAATCCGCATAAGCCCGAGCAGGTTCGGTTTGTGTCATGGCACCTAGTTTCTCTTTACCAGGTCCTAACATGGGCAATCGAACTTAAGATAGCAGCGCCTTGAGCTTACGCAGCTTCTTTTTCTGCTCGGTGCTGAGTTCCGGGTAGACAAGTTGCATCTGCTCAAAGCGGTTAACCAGGATTTGGGAAATGGCCAGCCGGGCGTGCTTTTTGTCGTTGCCAGGCACGATATACCAAGGTGCGTGTTTGATTGCCGTATGCCGGATGCAGTCTTCATAGGCCCGCTGGTATTGCGCCCAAAACATCCGCTCGTGGACGTCACCCTCCGAGATTTTCCAAAGTTTCTTGGGATCCTGAAAGCGGTCAAGCAGGCGCCGCTTCTGCTCGTCTTTCGAGATGTGAATGAAAATCTTCACGATCTCATAGCCTTGCCGAACCAGGAATTTTTCGTGGTTGGTGATGTCGCGGTAACGCGCCTGCCACAGCTTCTTTCCGTCTCTCTTGCCCGTAGGCAGTTTTTCGGTCCCAAGCAGCTCAGGGTGCACCCGTGGCACCAGTACCTCTTCGTAATACGACCGGTTGAAGATCCCGATCTGTCCGCGAGCGGGCAGGCGCCAGTTCGTCCTCCATAAGTAGTCGTGGTTGAGCTCTTCCGGCGTGGGCGCCTTGAAGCTGGCCACCGAGCAGCCCTGGGGGTTGACTCCCGACATCACATGTTTGATTGCGCCATCTTTGCCTGAAGTATCCATGCCTTGAAAAATGATGAGCAGTGCCCGTGTTTTACCCGCATAAAGTCGTGTCTGGTATTCCGCCAGGACCTCCTGGTTCTTCGCGAGCAGCGCGGAGTATTTCTCATCCGAGCCGTAAGGCGCGGGCAGCAAGGCCGGCGTCTTATTGAGCTTCAGAGGTCCTTTGGCGCTGATCTTAATGTAACCCATTGCTTTTTTATCCAAGCTGCCTCCCTGGGTATGGCGGTACCGTTTCGACGGTACAAGCTACCATATTTATTTGACGGAATTCCGCCAAACCGCTTCTATTTGGGGTTTCCTTATCGTAGTTTTTTGATACAAGACTTTCGGGGTGGGGTAAAACTATAAAGATAAGCAGGTCGCCGAAGTGCATTCCACTGAGCAAGTTCCTCACCATTTATTCCAGCTTCAATCCTCACAATTTCCAGCCGAGTGCATTCAGTACGCCGCCATGGAAGCTTCCATGGATGGCATGGCCATCGCCGATTCGAATGGGCACTACACCTATCTCAACGAGGCTCATGCCCATGTTTATGGCTATGCCTCGGCTTCCGAGCTCCTGGGCAAATCCTGGAACATTCTTTATGATGCCCACGAGCTCGCGAAGTTCCAGTCCCAACACATGCCCCTACTCTGGAAAACCGGACGTTGGCGCGGCGAGGCGATTGGTCTTCGCAAGGACGGCACCACCTTTCCCCAGGAAGTCTCGCTCACCGTTTTTGGCGACGGCGGGCTGATCTGCGTCGTGCGCGATATCAGCGCCCAGAAGCAGATCGAGCGTTCTCTTATAGAATCCTCGGCCGCCATGCAGACGCTCGTTTCGATTGCCTCGCACGAGCTTAAAAACCCGCTTACGGTGTTTCAGAGTTACATTGATTTGCTCACGCGAAGAGTGGCGCTTCTCGCTCCCCGTCTCGAGAGCTCCGATAACTTTGACGTGCTCACCCGCTGCGCGCAGGACGCCTGCGCGCGCATGCGAAGCTGCATCAACACGTTTCTCGACACCTCACGCATCGTTGAAGGCCGGCTGACCATGGAGCCCGAGCGCTTTGACCTTTCGGAAAAAGTCAGGACTATCGTCGCACAGTACGCTTTTCAAGGAGGGGCCGGCGCCCAATGTCCTATTTTGGTTCATGCGCCCGAGCCAATTTTCATGCGCGGCGACCGCCTGCAGCTCAGACACATGATCTCGAACCTGATTTCAAACGCCCTGAAGTATGGCGACGGCAAGCCAGTCGAAATCACGGTGGCTGCCGTGAATGGCAAGCCCACGCTGGTGGTCAAAGACCAGGGCATCGGCATCTCGACCGATAGCCAGCAGCGCATCTTTGGGCGCTTTGAGCGCGCGGTCACCTCGTCCAGGTTCGAAGGCTCTGGCCTCGGGCTTTGGATCGTAGCTCAGATCATCGAGGCCCATGAAGGCACCATCGAGCTCAACTCCGGCTCTGGCACGGGCACCACTTTTACCGTAACTTTTCCCAGACCTCAGCTTGAGCATTGAACCGCTTCAAGCTACCAGCTTCTTGGAGCCGCCGCGCAGCGCATCTTCCAACGCACCCGCCAAGGATTCGAAATCAGTGCCGCCCTCATATTTGACGTCGTTGATGAAAAAAGTCGGCGTGCGATTGACGCCCTGTTTTTCGCCCAGCAGCACTCCGCGCTGCACGCGGCGCAGAGTTAGCTCGCTGTCCAGGTCCTGCTCGAACTGACTCAAATCCAGGTCCAGGTCTTCGGCAAAGGTAAGAATGGTTTCGCGATCCAGCGCCACCTGATTTCTGAACAGCACGCGGTACATGGCCCAAAACTTTTTTTGCCGTGCTGCAGCTTCGGCCGCTAGCGCCCCGCTCAAGGCATACTCGTGAACACCCGGCTGCGGAAAATGCCGAAAGACAAAACGCAGCTTGCCGCCGAAGGACTTGAGCAATTCGTCGATAACGTCAACCACCTCGGCCGAATAGGGGCTTTGAAAATCAGAATATTCCACTAAAACCAGGTCGGCTCCCGGGGGCCCTTTGACATGATCGCCAAGCTGTTTCATCGCAACATCCTCCTGAATCTCTTTACTGCAGCAACTATACCTTTTTTATGAGCCACCGATGCGTTACTTCATCAAGCACCTATGACGCTGACGTTTCACCATCTCATGTCCATGGCGACCTTTATTTTCACGGTCGTTCTGATCTCAAAGGTGCTCAGCGAGCGGCGCGCCCCGGGCAGCACCATGGCCTGGCTGCTCATCATGGGCTTGGTGCCCTATGTGGGCATTCCGCTATACCTGTTCATAGGCGACCGCAAGATCAGGCGCCTGGCCGGGCAAAAAGCAGTGCTGTACTCCAAGCTGCAATCGCCAAAAACAACGTCGGGCAACGACTTCCGGCCCCTGGCCTCGGGCGAAGCGGCGTATGAGGCCATTCTACTGGCCATTCACGCCGCCAAATCCCGAATACATTTTGCAACTTTCATCCTGGGCAAAGACGCAGTGGGACAGGCCATTCTGGATGCGCTTTGCGAAAAGGCTCGGCAGGGCGTCCAGGTACGCCTGCTCCTGGATGGCGTGGGGTCACTTTGGTTTCCGCGTTCACGGCTGCGCGAGTTAAAAAAAGCGGGCGGTGACTTTGCCATCTTCATGCCTTTGCTGCGCATGCCGTTTTCGGGCCATTCCAATTTGCGCAACCATCGCAAGATGGTACTCATTGATGGGCAGCGGGCCATTCTTGGCGGCATGAATGCCACCGACGAATACATGGGCCCCACCCCGAGCCCGAAGCGCTGGACTGATTTTTCTTTCGAGGTCAGCGGCGAAGCTTTGCCGGAGCTTGAAAATATTTTCAATTCCGATTGGCTTTTCGCCTCGGGCAAGCCAATCGAAGCGTCGCCATTGCCTGTCACAGCAACCGGCCAGGTGCCCGTCAAAGTTATCGCCAGCGGCCCCGATGTTCCCGGCGACACGCTCTATGAGCTGCTTCTGACCCAGATTTTCGCGGCAAGAACCCGAATCTGGATCGCCACGCCCTACTTCATTCCCGACGAAACGCTGGCGCGCGCCCTCGAGCTGGCCTGCCGCCGTGGCGTCGATGTGCGCATCGTGGTGCCTGCTCATTCCAACCACCCCCTGGCCGATCTGTGCCGAGGCAGCTACCTCAAACAGATCGATCATGCCGGCGGCCAGCTTTGCCTTTTCATGGCCGGCATGATGCACGCAAAGATGACCGTCATGGACGACACGTTTGCGCTGATCGGCTCGGCGAATCTGGATATGAGAAGTCTTCTTTACAACTATGAAGTCGGCGTCAGGCTCACCTCAAAAGATTCAGTCGAAGCCGTGGCCGCCTGGTTTACGGGTATCTTTACCAAAACGCGGAAGACACACCCCGCTAACCACTGGGCCTCGAGTTACCTGGATGGCATCGGCAGAATTTTCGGTCCCCTGCTCTAGCTTACCCTCTTCACCGTACGCTGCGATCAGTCGATGCGGCTTTTACCCGGTGTTTTGCTTTCGAGAATCGCGATAGGGGCGGCCTTGCCTGCGGCCTTGGTGCCCGATTCGTCGCTCAGGTTGGCCGACTTTTCGCTTCCAGTACGTTCCAACGAACCCAGCTGGCCTGCGCAACCGAGCTGCTTGGACATGTCGAAGTCGCAGGTCTGGTTGTAGGCTTGCAAGAAGGTTTCGAGTTTGATTTCCCGGCGTCCGGCCAGCTCGGCAATTTCGATCGTTTCGTCGTTGCCCAGGTAGTGGCTGCGGCTGCCGCAATACGTGTAAAGAATGCGATTGAAGACGTCAAAGTCCAGCTCGCCCCGGCCCGCTTCTTTACCCACGCGAATGGCGAAAGGCACATTGCAAACCTTGTTATACGAGCCCAGAAAGGCACGGCGACTGAAGTTTCCGCGAGCCACGTCACGCGAAACTTCAAGGGTGTTGCCCAGACTCAGCACGTCGGTGCGGGCGTCGCAGTAATGGCCCAGGTATTCATTAAAGGAATCGTAGTCAAGCTGCCCACGACGAACTTCTTTTGCGATCGAAACGGCGCCCGAAGGGCTGCACGTCTTGTCGTAAATGGTCCGAAACTGCTCGGGTCCGATTTCGCCGCGCGCGACATTGCGGGCAACATCAATGGTGTTGTCCACGCTCAGCACATCGGTGCGGTTACTGCAGTAATGGCCCAGGTATTCGTTGAAAACCCGGTAATCGAGACGGCCGTAGCGAACTTCTTTGGCGATATGGGTTGACTTGCTCGAGCTGCAAACTTTGTCATAAATGGTGAGGAACTGCTCGGTATTCATATGTCCGCTGGCAATGACCTTGGCCGCGGCCAGAGCTTCGTCTTTGGAAAGCACGTCAGTGCGATTCGAACAGTAGTGTCCGTTCAGCTGCATGAAGGCGCGGGCGTCGATGCCGCAGTCTTCTCCGCCATGGCAGGCATGGGCGCTGGTCGCGGGCGCTACGAACGATACCGTGAGCGCGAGAGCAATGAGTGACGACACCTTTTTAAGCATTTGAATCTCCTCTTTGGGTAAGACTATACAAGGCGTATGCCATGGATGGTGTTTGCCAACCGCCTGAAACCCCAAGCGAAGTTCCTGGCCCAAAGCGGCCTGAAATCGAGCACTCAAAAGAAGAGTTAATCACGTGTTCAAAACCAAGACGGCAGGGAGCCGGATTTCAAGCAGCCAAAAAAAAACGCGGCCCTTTTACGGGGCCGCGGCCAATCGGTTTCAAACCTGCGAGCAAAACTTACTGGTGCGTGTCGTCGACGACCACCACGTCTTTGGTTTCGTGGTTAAGAATTTCAAGCCTGTGAAACGTGAACGACACGTCTTCGAGATTCTTGCCCGAATAAGGATCGCCGGCAACCGTGGGCGAAACATACGACTTCAAATCACTGATGCTGGCATCGGTGAGCGTCCAGGTTTCGAACAACACTTCGCTGCCGTTTGGGCTTGGCTTGTAGAAGTTCAAGACTACCGTCTTGAGTTGTTCGTTGTTGAGCAGCGCGCGCAGCAGCTGAGTCGAAGCCGCGCCCCATTCCTTGGTCACGACGATTGGCGAGTACTGGCGCTTGCCGCTGGGCAGGCCCGAAGCCGGATCCCGAGGTGACTTCACTTCGAATGCCAGGTGCATGCCGGTGATCAGGCCATTTTTTTCGCCACTCCCTTCACCCCTGAACTTGCCCTGCGCCTTGCCGTCGACCTGCATGTGAAAGGTATTCGCCATTGCGGGCGCAGCCGAAAGCAGCGCCAAACTGACCAAGAACATCATCATTTTCATAAATATCTCCTTGCGGCCGAAATACCGCCAGGCGATGTGGTTTGACAAGAATTTTCGCGGACGGCCAATCGGGCCTCTCAGACGTGCTGCGGCTCCATGGGCAGCTCCTTCATCGTCTTGATCGCCTCTTTAAGAGCATCTTCCTGTTTGTGGTTTTCGAGCCGCGAGGCCAGGCTGTAAGCGCAGGGCACCACGAACAAAGTCAGAAAAGTCGACACCAGCACGCCACCCACCACCGCCACGGCCATGGGGCGAATAATCTCGGAGCCCGCGCCCGTGGCAATCGCTTCGGGAAAAGCTCCGGCAATCGTGGCAATCGAGGTCATGAGAATGGGGCGCAGACGCACCGGGCAGGCATCGAGCAGCGCTTCGCCCACCGACAACCCTTCTGACCTTCGATGGTTCGTGAACTCGACGAGCAGAATCGAATTCTTTTTCACGATACCCATGAGCAGCAGAATTCCGATGAGACTGTAAATATTCACCGACGTATCGGTGATTCCCATGGCCAGCAGCGCGCCGGTGATGCTGAAAGGCAGCGCCAGCAGAATGACCGCCGGATGCAGAAAGCTATTGAACTGGCTGGCGAGCACCATATAGGCCACGAATATCCCCAGCACCAGGGCCATGAGCAAGCTATTGATCGATTCGGTAAAGGCCTGCGAGCTTCCGGCCATGGTGACGTGGTAGCCCGGCGGCAGCAGCTCTTTGCCCATCTTCTCCACGTACGCCATAACGTCAGACTGCGACTTGCCCGCCGCGAAGTTGCCATAGATGCCGATTCCGCGCTCGCGGTTGTAGCGCGTAACCGTAAGCAGGGTGCTGCCCGCCTTGATGTCGATCACGCGGCTGAGCGGCACGATTTCGCCGTAGACGTTTCGAATCCAGATCTTGTTGATGTCGACCTGATCGCGATTCTGGTCCTGCACCAGCTTGATCTGAATGTCGTCGCGATGTCCGGCGTCGTCGGTGTATTTATTGGGAAGCAGTTTCAGGCCACCCACCATCGCCGCTACCGCGCTGGAAATCGTGGCCACGGGCACGCCCGACTTGGCGGCCTTTTGGCGATCCGGATAGATCTCGCTCTCGGGCATGTTGGGATTGTAATCGGTGTCCACGTCGGCCATGAGCCCCGAAGCAGCCAGACGCTTGCGCATCTCGATGGATAGTTCGGCAAGTTTGCCCCATTCCGGCCCCTGCAGCTCGAACTCGATCGGGTAGCCCCGCTGTGCGCTGAAACCGGTCAGCGAAAGGTCGAGAATCGCGGCTCGCTGCACGTTGGGCAGCTTGGCCAGCTCGCCGCGCATAAAAACCATGAACTCTTGCTGCGTGGGCTTTTTCTGGAAAGGAGGCGCGATTGGCCGGACAGGTGGATCCTTTAGCGTGATAAACGAGATGCCCTGGTTCACGAGACCGCCGCCCAGGCCGCCCACTGCCACGTAATAGGTGTCAATCTCGGGTCGCGAACGATAGAGCTTTTCGGCGTCCTTGAAAACGCTGTCCGTCAGCTCCAGCGACGAACCCATCTTCGTATACAAGGTGACCAGAAATCGGCTTTGGTCTTGTGGAGGAATAAATTCCTTGCGCAGGTATTTAATGGTGACCAGAGAAATGAAAAACATCAGGCTCGCCACCCCAAGCACGCTCCAGCGCCAGTTCAGGCACCACGTCAGGGCTCGCTTGTAGGCGGCGGCAAGCCTTTCCATCCAGTGGTTCACACGCATCGTGATGAAATTCTCGCCGCGCAGCTGCAAAAACTGCGAACACCGCATGGGGGCCAGTGTCAGGGCTTCGAGCAACGAGATCATCACGGCCACCGACAGCGTGATGCCGAACTGATAGAAAAATTTTCCAACGATGCCTTGCATGAACACCACGGGCACGAAGATGGCCAGAATTGCCAGCGAGGCCGCGATGGCGGGCCCGGTAATTTCCCGGGCTCCCACAATAGCCGCATGCACTCGGCTCTTGCCCAACTCGGCATGTCGGGTGATGTTTTCCAGCACCATGATGGCGTCATCGACCACGATACCGATCGAAAGCGAAAGGCCCATGAGCGTGAAGCTATTGATGGTGAAGCCCAGATACCGCAGCACGATAAACGTTCCGACGAGTGAAACCGGAATCGCCAGAATGACATTAAACGCCGAGCTCAGGGTTCCCAGAAAAAGGTAACAGACCACTGACGTCAAACCCACAGCCATGAGAAGCGTGAAAAGCAGCTCGTCGATCGACTGCCTGATAAACACGGTATTGTCAGTAACGATACCCATGCTCATGCCCTTGGGCAGCACGTCGCCCAGCGTCTTCATGCGGGCCTTGACGGAATCGGCGATCGCCACGGCGTTGGTGCCGTGCTGCTTGATGATGCCCATGCCGATCGTCGGAAAAATTCCTTTGTAGCGCGAGATGCGGCGGACCTCGTCGGTGGCCTCGACGCATTCCGCGACGTCGCCCACGCGAATATTGCGGTAAACCGGCGTGCCCTGGCGCGCTGGAATCATCAGATCCATGCATTCCTGCGCATTGGCGAACTCGGAATGCACGCGCACGTAGGACTCGGTGTTGCCCTTGTCCTGGTACCCGGTGGGCGAAAGCTGATGCTCGTTGTTCACGGCATCGATGATGTCGGTGTGCGTGATTTCACGCTTGCGCATGTCTTCGTTGCGCAGCCAGATACGCATCTGTGGGTCGACGAACCCGCCCATCTGCACGTCACCCACGCCGTTGATAGTCGTGAGCCGGTCTTTCAGATGGTCGCGCACGAACATCGCCAGATTGCGGATGCTGCCCCCCTGATAATAGGCGGCCGCCCACATGATGGGCTGGTCGGCGGGATTTGTTTTGGTGATGATGGGCGGATCAATCGTCTGCGGCAGGTTTTTCTGCGCCTGCGAAACTTTGGTCTGCACCAGCTGCAAAGCGACGTTGATATCCTGCTGCAACATGAACTGAATCGTGATCTGGGTCAGTCCCTGCTGCGAAACTGACTGCACGAGCTGCACGCCGTCCACGCTCATGACCGCGTTTTCGATAATGTCGG
>JACQAW010000107.1 GCA_016194725.1 Deltaproteobacteria bacterium | reverse complement strand
GAGTGCTTTTATGACCTCGTGGTTGAGCTTGCCTTAGTAAGGCCTGGCCCAAATATTGGCCAGATGAAGAATCCGTATATCCAGCGGAGAGAAGCTGCCAGAAACGGCAAAGTATACCGAATCGATGATCCCATTACGGCAAAAATCCTGGGTCGTACTTATGGCGTACCCATTTTTCAAGAACAAGTCATGCGTCTGGCGATTGAAAAGGCCTTGCGGGCTGCCACGACTCAGGCCGAAGACCTGGTCACGCCCTATGTGCGCGACCTTTGTAATGTCGTGGATATGGAATGCATTCGCGACGCCGGACTAAAGCTTGGCGTTGACCCGCTGGGTGGGGCCTCAGTGGGATACTGGGCGCCCATTCAAAAACAATATGGGCTCGACGTCACGGTGGTGAATCTCAAAACAGACCCCACCTTTTCGTTCATGACCGTGGACCACGACGGAAAGATTCGAATGGATTGCTCGAGCCCGTACGCCATGGCCGGGCTGGTGGGCCTGAAAGACAAATTTCAGCTGGCCTTTGGCAATGACGCCGACTGCGACCGCCACGGAATCGTGACGCCGACCGGTGGCCTGATGAACCCGAACCATTATCTGGCAGTGGCCATACGTTATCTGCTCACCCATCGCCCGCAATGGAGCCCGAAAGCGGCCGTGGGAAAAACCCTGGTTTCGAGCGCCATGATTGATCGAGTGGTGAGGTCGCTGGGCCGCACCATGCTCGAGGTGCCGGTGGGCTTCAAGTGGTTTGCTCCAGGCCTTTTTGATGGTTCATTTTGTTTTGGCGGCGAAGAAAGCGCGGGTGCAAGCTTTCTGCGTAGAAATGGCGAGGTTTGGACCACCGACAAGGACGGGTTGATTCTGGATTTGCTTGCCGCGGAAATTACGGCGCGCACAGGCCATGACCCAAGCCAGCATTATCAGCAGCTTACCGAGCAGTTCGGCACCTCGTCGTATACGCGCATCGATGCGCCGGCGACACCCGAGCAGAAGGCAAAATTGTCCAAGCTAGCTCCGGACGCGGTAAAGCAGCGCGAGCTTGCGGGTGAGCCAATCTTGAGCAAGCTGACCAAAGCGCCTGGAAATCTGGCGGCCATTGGGGGCTTGAAAGTAACCACCGAAAACGGCTGGTTTGCGGCGCGGCCTTCTGGTACCGAGAATATTTATAAGATTTACGCCGAAAGTTTCAAGGGTGAGCAGCATCTGGAAGCCGTGGTGGCCGATGCGCAGAAAATCGTGAACAGCGCGCTGGCCTAGTACCGCGTCCGCGGTACTAGAAACAGTCTTGAAGCATCGCGACATTACACGCCCGCCGGGTTCGTGATATATCCTGGAAATCGCGATCCTTTACTACCTCGTCATCATGCCGTTGTCGGTGCTGCCGCTTGGGGTTCTATACGGGCTCTCAAGCTGCATGTATTTCGTGATCTTTCATGTTGTCCGCTATCGCAGGCGGGTGGTGGTCGAGAACCTGAAAAAGTCTTTTCCCGAAAAATCAGACTCGGAAATCGAAGCCATCGCGCGCAAATTTTTCGCGCATCTGTGCGACCTGATTTTTGAATCCATCAAGGGCTGCGCGATTTCCGAGGCCGAAATTCGCCGGCGTCACCGCTACACGAACATCGAGCTGCTCAATGCTTATTACGATAAAGGCAAGCGGGTCACCATTCTGGGCGCCCATTACGGCAACTGGGAATGGGTGGCGCTTTCGCTGCCGCTGGTGACGAAATTTCAGACCTACGGAATTTTTCAGACGTTGACCAACCCGTTCATGGACCGCACCGTGAAAAAGTCGAGGCAAAGGCATGGCATGAAGCTGATCTCGACCAAAGAGGTGGCGCGAACCCTGCGCGATACCCAGGCCAAAAAAACCACGATGGGCTATATCGGCGACCAGTCGCCGTCGCGCCACGGGCGCCACCACTGGGTCAGGTTTTTGAACCAGGACACCGCGGCCAGCACGGGCTATGAGCATTTTGCCAAGGAGTATGACGCTCCAGTGCTGTACCTGAACATCGTGAAAACACAGCGTGGGTATTACGAGGGAACCTTCCTGACCGTGGCCGATGAGCCCCGCAAAACCAGGGACGGTGAAATCATCGAGTGCTTCATGAGCACGCTGGAGCAGATCATCCGCAAGCAGCCTGAATATTGGCTCTGGAGCCATCGTCGCTGGAAGCTGCAAAAGCCGGTAGCGGCCCACCAGCCGAGACCTAATGTTTGAATGGTACTGATCAGATCGGAGATTCAGACTGGAGACAATGTCGAGCACCCGGGTGTAGCGGTCGACGGCCAAAAAGAAGCTGCCAGGCAGGCTGTTCGCATAATAGATCATGCGCGATGGCCTGGGTAATGCACTATTGGAAAATGATGAAAGATCAGGCGTTCTGTCGGACAGCTAAATTCTTTAAAAATAGGCACAAACGGCTGGCGGGGTTGCTTTATCAAGTTCTGACTGACGAGCTGCGGTTACCCGAGATGAGAGACGGGGTGGCGCGCGAGATCGTGATGGAACTCGAAATTCACGCCCTCCTCGAAGAGCAGCTGCTTTACCCCATGCTGCGTGAAGCGGTCCGCCCGGAATCGCCCGTGCAAACCTATATTGCCGTGGCTCTTGAAACCGGCCAGCAGCTCAGGCTGCCACTCGCCGCGCTCAAGCGCTCCGGGCGTCTGGACAGCGAGCACTTCAGGCCGCTGATTCAAGAGCTCTTGTCTCGCTTCGAGGAACACGTCGTTGAAGTGGAACATCGCCTGTTTCCCGCGATCACGGCATTGCCGCGCGAAAAATGCGAAAGGCTTGAGCAGGAGTCGCAGCAGCTGCTCAAAACGCTGCAAGCGCTACCGGAGTATGCTGGCTCGCGTCCGGAAGTTGTTCAGGATGTTCGGGGCGGCGAGCAGATGCGAAAAAAAAGAGCCGCCGTTTAGCTGTGGCGAGCCACGTGGGATTAGGGAATCATAAGATATTAGGGGATGACGAACTATGCTTAAGCGCGGCTTGATTCTGCTCGTGGCCCAAGCGGCTTTGATGTTCACGTTTTAAGCCGGGCGCCAAGGGTCAGTACAATAAAATGTCGCGGCGGCTCGAGTCCCACGCCTTTTCATCTGGAATGCAGAGCGCCTCGAAGTCGGCCGCCGTGGAGTGGGGCGCATCGACCCACTCCCGTAGTTGCGGGCCGCCGTTGATCAAATCGATGGCCAGGCGGTCGCTCTCGTACTCGTAGGCAAAGTCGCGCCAAATCAGATAGTCCGGATGAGTTTTGCGAATCATCTTAAACCAAAGCGCAATCAGGCGGTACGGCTGAAACTTTGCGTGCCCGTAGTCGGCATCGTCGCAGTGGAGCTGAAAACCGCTATTCAAGGTTTTTTGGTGCTTGTGAAAAGTGGGCTCGAAATAGCAGGGCCGAATTTTTACGCCCCCCAACCACTGGGGAGCGAAGCTTCTCATTTGTTTTAAGATCTGCGGCATGTCCAGGTCGGGCGCGCCCACGGTTTCAAGCGGGCGCGTGGTGCCGCGCGCCTCAGACAGGGTAGTGCCTTCGACCATGACCGTGCCGGCGTAAGCGCGTGCCATACTTAGTGATGCGGCATTGGGACTGGGGTTTACCCACGGCAGCTCGCCCAAAGGCCAGCCAAACCCCGGTGACTGGTCGAGGCTGTAGCCCTGCATGGCCACGACTTGCAAATCGACTTTGAGATTGAACTCGCGCACAAACCAGCGGGCGGCTTCGCCCAAGGTCAGGCCATGGCGCATGGGAATGCCGGCAGCACAACCCACGAAACTCTCCCAGCCCGGTCGCAGCGCCATGCCCTCGATGGGGCGGCCCGCGGGATTGGGGCGATCGAGCACCCAGATTGCCTTGCCGTGTTTGGCGCCGGCCTCGAGAGCATAAAGCAGCGTGGTCAGAAAGGTGTAGATGCGGCAGCCCACGTCTTGAATATCGATGAGCAGCACATCAAAGGTGTCGAGCATGGCGGGCGTGGGACGCCTTACTTTACCATAAAGGCTGAACACGGGTATTTGGTGCACGGGGTCCATGAAGTCGTCGGACTCCACCATATTGTCCTGCTTGTCGCCGCGCAGGCCGTGCTGCGGGCCAAAAGCCGACGTGAGCTTGAGGTCACCGCTTTGCATCAGGGCGTCGAGGCTGTGCTGGAAGGCTTTGTTCATCGAGGCGGGATGAGCCAGCAGGGCGATGCG
>JACQAW010000170.1 GCA_016194725.1 Deltaproteobacteria bacterium | reverse complement strand
TTTTTTTTTTTTTTTTATTCGAGAATCGACAAAATTACGCTGCAGCTATCAACGTCAAAGGCGCTATCCGCTTCCAGGCCCTTATTCTGAGCCTCGGCAGCCCAGTGTGCGGCCAGTTTTTTCTGGCGATCGTAGACCTGCTTCACGTAACCCCGGGTAGTTACGAAACCGCCTCCAAGAAGCGCCGCACCCGACTGCACGAACGGCTCGATCGGATTCAAGACCACGTAAAAAATCGTGATCCGTGCGCCGAGCTTTTCCGCCAGTTCCTGCACTTTCACGAACGCTTTTCTTGATGCCAGCGAAAAATCCGTCGGGAAAAGGATGTGATCGAGCTTCGAGACCGCCTGCGTCTTTGGGCCCGTGATCAATACCGGAGTCCTGGCGTGGAGCGTGAGCGTCTCCGCGAAGCTTCCCATGACCGCACGCTTGACGCCGTGGCGACCATGCGAGTTCACAAGAATGAGATCAGCATTTTTACTCCGGGCATAGCGATCCAGTGCTTCGGCGGCGCTGCCCCGCGAAGAGGGAGCCGAAACCAGCACCGTCGATGGTTCGAGCTTCGAGACCCTGGATTGTTTTGCCAGATTTTTCAGCGCTCGCTCCGAAGCGGGCTTGAACTCTCTCAATAGCTCCGACTTCGGCACCGAGAGGCTCAGAAGACCATCGCTCAAAACGTAGACCGGCTCAATTCGCGCTCCAGTCCTTTTCGAGAGGTCTCGAAGCACATGAATGCTTTGGCTTCGAAGCTCTTTGTCTTCCAACGGATCAGCGGCCCAGATAATTTTTTGAAATGACTTCATGCTATACCTCTACTGAGTGAGCTTTCGCAGCTCGGTTAGTTTTTTGATCTCGTCTTCGGGAATGAAAGTTCCACCGCTGCCGCTGTAGCCGAAGTAAAGCTTCGCGGCGTAACGATGGTAGCATTTCCTGGATACCGCGGAGTGCGGGAACTCCCGCACGCAGGCTTCGAAATACAGGCTGTCGAGCGCCCAAAGCATCGGGTCTTGCAAGGTGTCGTAACAGCTGCCAAGAAGGTACAGCGCCTCGCCCCGAAACTTGCCTTTGGGGTCCTTTGTCAGAGCCTCGTGAATGTAGTTGGTGGCGCGCAGGTAGTTCACGTCGCCAGACGGATCAACCGGGAACAGCTGTCGCTTCGTAGCCTGGTCCACCAAAGCATCCGCCTTGTTCATCAGCTCTGTTGCCGTCATGTCTTTGGGGCGCTTCTTTTCGCCCATCCATTTCGTCACGTCTTTTTTCCACTCCGCGACATAGCGCTGAAAAAACTCCGGCAGGTCATCCCGGGTTGCGAGTTTTTCGAGGATATAAAAGGTGGCCTTGGGGTCTTGCTTGACCCGAATCGTGATGCTTAAAGCTTCGCGCACGGATCGACCCAGCTCCAGATAGCCGAACTCACCGCTCGGGGTTTCAGAAATGATCACGTCGAAAGCCTTGATCGCCCGGTCGAATTGCCTGGTGGCGGCATAAAATTCCGCTCTTTGAAAGTCGGTAAGCGGCGTGGAGTCGACTTTGTCTTTCAGATCGGTAAAACTCTGATTCGTGCTCACGCGAGTATGGCAACTCATGCACAGGCCCATCATGGTTCTGACCTGGTTTCTGACAAAAGATCCGTTCGCGCCACTCTTGAAAGACCTCTGCACCTCTTTCAGGTAATCCGAGAACAGGCTCGAGATGGCTGCAAGGCCGGGCTCCTGTCCTGCTAACTTTTGCGGGAAGATATGCGTGAGGCCCGACATCGCTTCGAGATTCTTTTCGATTTCGTCTCTATTTTTGGGATCCGCGAACACCTTGGGGTCGGCCGCGAACGATTGCAGATTCATCAAGGCGTTGAAATTCCTGTTCATCGTCGCCTTGACGTCAGGCGCGTCCTGGGCGCGCGCAGCGCGCAGCGACGTCAGTAAACTCAAAACCGCCAGTCCTAGAAATACGCTAAGCGAGTATCGGCTCATGATCTTCCCCTTTTCAGAGTTAGGTACTGCAGCGCTCATGCCAATATTTCGCAGCGTATTCAGGCACTTGCAAAGCACCTCTTGAGACACAATGTCTCGCCCCACAGCGGAAACGAGTCTTTTTTGCTCGTGATCAACTGGTCCACCCCAAACCCCACCCTCATTTCAGCTTGGCCCAGTGGTTGCAATTCTGAGCCTGAAGAAGGGGCAACATCATGATCCTGGAAGAAGGTTCGAAGGTTCTGATCGTCCATCGGCGACTCTTTGAGAATGACCACTCACGGTTTTTTCTTGGCGTAGTCGATGCCTACGAACAAGGAGTGGCCAAAGTGCGGGGCAATACCTGGATTCGCGACACCTTCACGGCTGAATACTTCAAAAAAGAAGACGTTCGGACAAAACTGGTTGCAGTAAGCTCGGGAACATTGATGGTCTATGAGCTGCCCCTCGAGACGGATATGCAAGCCATCCGCCTCATATTTGAAAAAGACGGCAAGCTCGCCCTGACAGATGGCAAGAAACTGCACAGCGACCTCAGCGAAGCCGAACACACTAAAACCATCCGGAAGGGAAACCGCACTTTATGAAAATTCAAGTTGCCGCCGCGCTCTTATTGATTGCCTCTCAACTTGGGCACGCTGAAGAAAAGCCGGGTCCCCACGGCGGAAAAGTCGTTCAGAACAACACGCACCAGTTTGAGGTCAAAATCGATCCCGCTGCGAACCACGTCGAGGTCTATACGCTCAACACCAAGAAGCTCGCGCCCAGGAGCATGGCTATTACCCTGTTTCGGGATTCCGGCACGGGCCAGACCATCGAGCTGCAGGCCGTAAACCTCCAGGACCCGCTTCCCAAGTTCCAGGGGGAGCTGTCCCCCCATGCCGGGTCGTATGTCGGAGCCGAGCTCCGCTTCGAAATCAGCGTCAAGAATTTCGAGATCCTGAGATTCGTGCCCTATATCCCGTCTCAGGCCAGTCGCCTGTAGTCAGAGCGGATTCACTGCCTTTTGAATCAGCTCGCTGATTTCCGAAAGCTGGAACGGTTTTGAGAGGTAGCCAAATGCGCCTTTTTTCTGCGCTTCCTGCTCGGTCTTCTTCGTTCCAAATGCGGTAATGAGTATCAGAGGTATCTTCGATTTCATCCTTTGCAGCATGTCCAGGAAATCAAATCCGCTGATTCTGGGCATATTCAGATCGCAAATTATGGCGTCAATATTCTGATCGTTGGCCGTAACGATTTTCAACGCTCCGATCGCGTCCGAAAAGCTCGTCACGGTGTAGCCCGAGGTGCACAACACATCGTTCAAAAGAGACCGCATCCCAACATCGTCGTCGATCACCAGAAGCCGCCCCTTGGTCAACCCATGGGACAAATTGACGGTCTTTGTCTCTTTTTGTCCTGCTTGATCACCTGTCTTTGCCGCTAAAGTGTTCATATCCTGGCCTTCCATCAAAACTGAACCGCAAGACGTCCTCCACGATAACCATCGTGGCGGTGCGCCCTGCGGTTCTCTTTGCGCTGGTCAAGCCGCCACGGTCTTGTAGTGGCTGCGGAGCGTCTCACCTAAACTTCTGAGGGCGTCGTTGTCCGTGAAAATACCAACGACCTTTCCGTTGGACTGCCGGACGATAGCGCAGCCGTATTTGTGTTCGGCCATATTGAACGCGACTTCGTCCAGCGAGGCGTCTGGAGCAACGACGTAGGGATCGGGGGTCATTACGTCATCGACGGTCAGCTCGCCTGGCCCTTGAAATGAGCGGGCAAGTTTGATGTCTCGATCGCTCAAGACACCGATGAGCTGCCCGGCCCTCTGAACCGGCAGATGGCGAATGCGGAACTCCCGCATCATTTCCATCGCCTTTTTGATCGGAATGTCGCTTCCAATGGTGTGCGGCATCGCGGTCATGACTTTTTGAATTCTTGGCATTGCTTTCATGTGATCTCCTTTGAAGGGCAATGCCCGCTCATGCTGATAACTTTTTTCCGGTTTCCGTCTTGTCGCCTTCGCCCCGGCTCAGGATCTTGGCGAAAAATCCGCTTTTCCCTTCGCCTATCTTGACCGTCCGATTTCTCGTGGTTTCGGCTTTGGGAATGGCGATTCGAAGGACGCCGTTGTCGTAGGAAGCTTCGACGCGCTCGGCATCAATGACCGAGGGAAGCGTGAACGCCCTTTGAAAGCTGCCGTAGTAGCGCTCATTGAGGCGATGGGCATGTTTCTTTTCAGAATGCTCGTACTTCCGTTCACCGGACACCACAAGTTGGTTTTCGAGAAGCTCCACCTTGATATCGTCTTTGCCGATACCTGGCACATCGAAGCTGAACAGGTAGTGCCCGTCCGACTCCTCGACATCGCACATGGGATTGAACGTTGGCATCTTCGCATTCGCCTTTAACGATAACATCGAGTCGCCAAACAAGCGCTCGACGGCACGCTGAAAAGTCGCCGACTCATCGGCCCATGGATTCCAAAAATTCTTCGTTGTCAGATTGTTCATCTTGATTCCTCCTGTTTTTTGAATAAGTCGCCAGTCTCGTTTAGGCATTGTTGCAGCGAGCGTGCCAAGGCATTTACTGGCGGAAATCGCGCGGGTCGACGGTGGCTTGAGACAAATTTGCTCACGAAACGACACTTGGTGTCCCGTGCCCTCGAACTTCAAAGCCCCGGTATCTTGGCATCTGGAATGCATTATTGAGCATGCATGAACAGAGAAGGACAAACGAGAATCTACGCCATAACCCCAAACCCAGCGCTTGACCTGTCAGGACACGTGAACCGAATTGTCGCCGACGAGAAGAACTACGTGGAACGAGCACGGCTCGATCCCGGCGGCAATGCGATCAACGCGGCCCGTATTGCAAAAAGGCTGGGTGGCCGCCCCATGCTACTCGGCTTTCTGGGTGGCGGCACAGGCTCACAGCTTCAGGCGCTTTTGAAGAGCGAGGGGCTTGAGGAACAGTTCACGAAAATTCGAGGAACCACCCGCACCAATGTCACCGTCACGAACGACCATGACCACAAGCAGACACGTTTGACCTTCCCGGGCCCCCACATCAGCCGGCAGGAAATTCGCTTGCTCCTATCCGCGATATCCAAATTCCGAGCTCCGGGCATCGTACTCATTGGCGGCAGCCTTCCGGCCGGCTGTTCACCGCGCTTTTACATCGACCTCATCGATTCGGTGTCGAAACAAGGGCTCGGGGTCGTCGTTGATGTTCCAGCACCTGCTCTCAAGGCCATTATCCGGTCACCGTCAGCCAGAATTCTTCTGATCAAACCGAATCAGACAGAGCTTGAAACGCTGATTGGGAAAAACCTTCGTTCCATCTCGGCAATCGCCGCCGCCGCGCACCAGCTGTCTCGAAGGGCGGCGATCGTGTGCGTATCGCTGGCAGATCGAGGGGCGCTTTTCTGCGTGAATCAAGAAACTTGGATGGCGCGGGCCCCGCGAATCAAGGCCAGGGGAACAGTGGGGGCTGGTGATTCGATGGTTGGAGCGATAGCAGCGAGGCTCGCATCCTGGAAGCTGGCCCGGCCAGAGGACATCGAGCAGGCGACACCGAAACAGCTCTCGGACGTTTTCCGCTGGGGTATTGCCGCCGGTGCTGCCACGGCTGCAACAGAAGGGACTTCGCTCGGCCATTACGCACTCATACGCAAGCTTCACTCGAAGGTCGCTATCCACAAAATAAAAACGAATTAAGCTTCAGGCTCGCTCAATCCATAAGGGGCACGGTGCCGAGCGGGCCAGGGCGCGCGCGATGCTACCGTGCAAGGCAGCTTTCAACGCCCCCGATCGGGTCTGAAGCGCAATCATGCCGCACTTGGACACTGAAGCGTGCCGGATAATGGCGGAAGAAACTTCTTCACTGCCCGTCTCAATCATAATTTCAGCAGCGACTCCAAAAGCCTGCGCCACCTCCTGAGCCCATAATCCCGCCACTTTAGCTCGTGCAAGATGTTGGGCTTTGTCGGTTTTTGAATAAATGAGCAGTGAGGACTCCATTCGACTGGCAACCGAAGCCACGCGCTTGAAGAAGCCAAAGGACTCCGCATCAAGGTCGCTAGCCACAAGAATTCGCCCCACCCGCTCTTCCCGCCAGAGATCGTGAGGATTCACCACAAGAACCGGCACTTTGGATCTCAGAATCAAAGTTTCTGCAAAACTGCCAAGCACCATTCGCGAGAGGCCAGCCCGCGCGTGGGTGCTGACACCGATAACGTCGCTAGCGGACAACGCAGCGTAATCGCAAAGAGCATCGACGGCGCCGTTCACTGACGAGCCGGCGCAAGAAATGACCTTGGGCCTTATGAAAAGCGGCTCACTGAATCTACCTATCGCCTTTCCAAACTCGCGTTCAGCCTCATCGATTCCACCTTCATTCAGGTTATGCACAAAAACCGGCTGAATCACGGCCTCATGCGCGCGTGCGAAGGCCCCTAGCGCCGATATCGAGCGCAATAGCACGTCGATTTCAGTCCTTGGAGAAACACTCCATAGGATGTGCCTTACCGGGGGGCTACTGCTGGAACGCATCGTAGGCCTTGAAGAACTTTCGAGCCTGCGCAAGAATCTGATTGTCGCTTGGGTGATCAACGGTTTCAACTGCCACAATCTTTTTGGCAAGAGTATGGGCGAAGTGCTTTTCAAGATAGCTTTTGAAATGCACTTTCGCCTCGGACGGCCCAAGAACGATCACTTCTTTGGCATCTTTGATGGAATCGGCGAGCTGCTTGAAAAATCCATCAAGACCGTGCTGATGCGCCTCATTGTGGTCACCGCCAGGCTGTGGCTTGTATTTGTGGCCATGCGTATGCAGGTGCCTGACTTTTGTTCCTTCCGGCAAAAGATCAAATACTTTTCCTTCTTTCGAATCCATCCAAATCACATATGAAGCCATGACATCTCCTTTTATTCGTCTTGCGTTTTGAGGTTTAATTCTTTCACTTCCAAATGAGCTGGGACCTCGGCAAACCAGTTCAAAGAATCTCGAATCCGCACTCGCAATGCATCGGCAGCCTGCGGCTCGCCGTGAACGATGAAGGTCGTTTTCGGCGCCGATCGAAAGCCTCTCAGCCATTCGATGATCTCAGACTGGTCGGCGTGCGCCGAAAGCGACGAAAGCTCTTCTATTCGTGCTTTTACGGGGACGTACTTTCCGTACATCTTCAGTTCGGGAATGCCATCACGCAGCAAACGGCCGCGCGTACCGGCAGCCTGGAACCCTACGAGCAGGATTGTGTTTCGTGAATCTGAAAGCCGAGTTTCGAGATGATGGAGCACCCGCCCACCGGTCAACATCCCGCTGCCAGCAACCACGATCGTGCTCTTCCTGGCGCGGGCCAATCCGTTTGAATCTTGATAACTTCGAACCATGATGGCGTCCTGGCAGAAAGCTTCAATTTCTTTTGCGCCGAGTTTATGCCACTCTGGGTAATCCAGGAGCACCTCAGTGGCGTGAATCCCCATCGGGCTATCCAGATACACCGGGATGTTGGGGATGAGCTTTTGTCTTTTTAACTTGCTGATGAGATACAAGACATCCTGCACCCTGCCTACCGCAAAGCTGGGTATGATGAGATGCCCCTTGCGAGCCACGGTCTCGTTGATCACCCGCTTGAGCACGTTCATCGGCGACTCCGGCGAGTGAACGCGATCGCCATAAGTCGATTCGATGACAAGATAGTCCGCGGTGGTCAACCGCGTCGGGGGATTCAGCATCAATGGTTTTTTTCTTCCCAGATCGCCGCTGAAGACCACCCGCATTCCAGAATGATTCAGCTCGACGAAGGCGGACCCGAGAATGTGCCCGCTCGGAGATAACCGAAATTTGACGTCTTTCGCGATTTTTACCCATTTATCCCCAGCTACCGAGATAAACAGCTTCAAGGTATGAGCAACATCCGAAGTCGTATAAAGCGGCATTGCAGGAGAATGTTTTGAAAAACCCAACCTATTCGCATATTCGGCATCCTCTTCCTGAATGTGCGCGCTATCGTTCAGAATGATTTTGGAGAGCTCCCGCGTCGGGGCCGTACAGTAGATCTTTCCTTTGAACCCGTTCCGGACCAGAAGCGGCAGGTAGCCGGTGTGGTCGAGATGGGCATGAGTTAAAATCACGGCGTCGATGGCTGAGGCTTCAATGGGAAGTTTTTCCCAATTTTGAAGGCGAAGTTCTTTCACCCCTTGAAAAAGCCCGCAGTCGACGAGTATCTTCTGTGTTTCTGTCCTAAAAAGGAATTTGGAGCCTGTAACGGTGCCGGCTGCGCCTAAAAATTGAATTGAGGGGGCCATAATCGCTGATAGTGCAACCAGCGGGCCAGCCATTTGCGGGCATCAGACCTGTTTGTGCCCGCCGCCAGACGAGACAAAAAAGCCCGCCCGGCACTCAAATTGTCTCGAAACGGTTTTCGCCCCTCGCTTAAATCGCCTCGGCACGCAACTTGTAATGCAATTTGTTAATGAAGACGGCGATATTCAGCACCCATAAATTCGAAACTGATTTTTTCGAGCAGGCAAACATGGAATTTCAGCACGCCTTGACCTTTTTCGAACCACGCCTTACCGGACAAACCGCGCCGCTTGCCAAGGGATACGACGCAATTTGCGCGTTCGTGAGCGACCGATTGGACGAAAAAACACTGGCTGTATTGAAGGCTCAGGGAACAAAGCTTATCGCACTGAGGTCGGCGGGTTACAACCACGTTGACCTGGAAGCCTGCGCCCGTTTCAATTTGCCTGTGGTGCGCGTTCCCGAATATTCGCCATATGCCGTCGCAGAGCACGCCGTTTGCCTCATCCTCGGGCTGAACCGGAAAATTCATCGTGCCTTCAACCGAGTCCGAGAATTCAACTTCAGCCTTGATGGGCTGGTCGGCTTTGATCTTCATGGAAAAACGGTTGGCGTGATCGGCACCGGAAAAATTGGCGCTGTTTTCGCGCGAATCATGAGGGGTTTTGGCTGCAGAGTCCTTGCTTATGACCCCAAGCAGAATACCGTTCTCCAAAGGACCTATGGCATTGAATATGTCGACCTCGACACCCTCTACCGGCAATCGGATGTCATCTCACTGCATGCCCCACTTTCTCCGGCAACCCACCATCTCATCAACGACTCCGCCCTGAGTAGGCTCAAACGTGGCTCAATGCTGATCAACACAAGCCGGGGAGCCTTGATTGACGCCAACGCATTGATCTCGGCGCTCAAGAACGGATCCCTGGGCAGCGCCGGCCTCGATGTCTACGAGGAAGAAGAGGGCATTTTCTTCGAAAACCTTTCCGACCAGGTGATGCAAGACGATACCCTGGCGAGGCTGCTGACGTTTCCCAATGTACTCGTGACGTCGCACCAGGCGTTTCTAACGGTGGAAGCCCTTGCGAACATCGCCCATACGACCCTAAAAAATATCTCGGATTTCGAGCTCGGTTTGCCTTTGCAAAACCAGGTGGGAAATCCAATTTCGTGAAACCTGGAAGGGCGTTGGCACGTTCCCTGCTGTATAGAGGAGAAACCACCAAGAATTCCTACAGTCAGGGGGTCAAATGTGGTAAAAATGTCCCGCTGCGAGACATATTGTCCCAAAGGAGCACTCGTGAAGGAACAAAAAGGCCATATCGTAATTGTGGACGATGACTGGGAGATGAGATCCCTGCTCAACGATTTTTTCACGGCAGAAGGCTATAGAACCACGACCTTTTCGCTGGCCACCGATGCGCTTCGCGCTCTGGGCTCCGAAGTTGAAGGCGGCAAAGCCGAGATTCCACATGAAGCGGTTGATCTCATCATCTCGGATATCAGGATGCCACAACTTGACGGCATGGATTTCGCGGCAAAGTTAAAGCAGCAGTATCCTAAAATTCCAGTCATTCTCATCACGGCATTCGGAAGTATTGAAACCGCGATTGAGGCCATGCGCCGCGGCACCTACGACTATATCGTCAAACCCTTCAAGCTTGCTGAAATGAGCGTCACGAAGAAGTTTTTGATCTCGTAGGCCGGGTTTCGCAAGCCAATGCGAATGTCCTCATTACCGGTGAAAGCGGAACAGGAAAAGAAATGGTGGCCCGTGCCATCCACAACAGCGGCCCCCGCCGCGAAAAGCCGTTTGTCGCGATCAACTGCACGGCCATTCCGGAGAATCTTCTGGAGTCCGAGCTCTTCGGCCACGCTAAAGGCTCATTTACGGGCGCTGTCCAACGAAAGAAAGGACTCTTCGAGGAAGCCGAGGGCGGCACATTGTTTCTCGATGAAATCGGCGATATGCAACCATCGCTGCAGTCGAAGCTCTTGCGCGTGATCCAGGAACGCAAGATTCGTCCCGTAGGCGAAAACATCACCAAAGATATCGACGTTCGAATCGTTGCAGCGACGCACAAAGATCTCAAAGCTGCGATCAAACAAGGTATCTTTCGCGAAGACCTCTACTATCGCCTGAGCGTCATTCCCATCGTGATTCCGCCCCTTCGGCATCGCAAAGAGGATATCCCGATCCTGGCCGAGCACTTTTTGCGCAAATATTCGGCCGCGAATAACTCCAAAGTCACCAGCTTCACGAAAGCCGCGACCACGAAGCTCGTGAGCGCGAAGTGGGAAGGTAACGTGCGAGAGCTCGAGAACGTCATCGAGCGCGCCGTCGTTCTCTGCTCGGGAACGCAGATCGACGAGGAAAATATTCCTTCAACCGAGGTGGCTACCGCAGATCAATTCTTTGGAACCGCGGTTTCCGATTTTCCCACGATCGAATCGCTGGAAAAAAGATATATGCAGCTCGTTTTGGAAAAAACCGGCGGTCGAAAGGACAAGGCCGCTCAGATACTCGGCATCAATCGCCGAACCCTTTATCGGAAAGAACGCGAATTCGGCTTCGTCACGGGCGACGAGCAGGAGCCGGAGCATTTTCCGGAAGATTCTGAATAACGATGAGTTGTTTCTTGATCACTTCAAGGGCAAGCCTGACCTTTTCCAGAAAATTTTCGGTGCTCTCGATGAAGATGCGGTTGGGGTGCCCTTCCCAGGCTTTCACGATGCGCTCATCGATCACTGAGGCCTCGCGCGCATTCTCGGTGCGAATGGGATTCTGATGATTGTAACCGTGTTCGGCGTTCGGAGTGCGCAGGTGAATGACCGCCGCGTAACGCTTCAGCTCGGCTTCGCGCGTAATGCCCAGCTCCTGCCAAAATGACTCGGCCGCCTCTGGCCAATAGGCCAACCCGTCCAGCGTGCCGCGGTCACACAGAGCAACCGTCGTGTTCCCGTCCTCGACAATCGCGTGCTCCAGCTCCCGCTGAACGTGATAAATGGCCCTTTGCGCGGCCTTTTTCATCGCCAGGCCGTCGCGCCTCCAGAACCCCCCGCCATAAATAATGCTGGCGGCCTCGGGTACGATCGAGATATGCTCGAGAAACCTCTTGCGCACGATTTCGAGGGTTGCGGTTTTTCCCGCGCCGGGCCCGCCAGTCAGAACGATAAGTGAACAGGGTTTGATGCTCATCTTGACCTTAAAAAAAGCGTGAAATTCGCGCCCTCGCCCAGCACGCTTTCCACCATGATTTCGCCCCTCATTTCATGCACGAGCTTTGAAACGATCGCAAGTCCCAGCCCCGTGCCCTCGCCCACGTCTTTGGTCGTGAAGAAAGGCTGGAAAATCTTTCGCAGATTGCCTGGCGCAATGCCGCAACCGCTGTCTTTCACCGTAATCACGACACTGGAGTCTGACGCCTCGCCTTTACGTTCGGCATGAATCACAATGGCATGCTCACGCCCTGACCCGTCTTTTTGAGCTTTTTGAATGGCGTGAACCGCGTTTACCATGAGATTCAAAAAGACTTGTTGCAGGCGGTTGAAATCGGCGTGAATTTTGAGTCCCTTTGGAATTTCAAGTTTCAGCTCAATCGAGCTCGCTTTGAGATTCTGCCCAATGAGGTTCTCGACCTCGTCGATGACAGCCAAAAATTCGATATCCTGGTTATGCACGTCATCCGTCGCGCGGCTAAATCGCAGCAGCGAGCTGATGAGCCTGGAAATACGGTCGATTTGCGTGACAATCGTCTGTAGACCAATACCCAAAACCGGGCTTTTGGCGACCTCGGGCTGCATCATCAGAAATTCAGCTCGTCCACGCACGACTCCCAGAGGAGTTCCGACTTCATGAGCCAGGCCGCTCGATAAAACTCCGATCGAAGCAAGCCTGTCCTGTTGCAGAACCTTGGACTCCAGCTGCTTTTGAGCCGACATATCCAGGGCAATGCCCATGTGCCCGACAATCTGTCCGTTGGGATCTCGAACCGGGGTGATAGTCAAGAGCACCGGGGTAAGCGCGCCGTTCTTGGACTTGTTGACGATATCGCCCTTCCAGCTCCCCAGTTTTGGATTCAGGATCGTTTGCCACATCTGGCGGTAGAATTCGGAAGGCTGATAACCGGAGTGCAGGATTTTAGGCGTCTGTCCCACGGCTTCTTTCTTGGTGAAGCCATAAATCTGACACCAGGCCGGGTTGACGTAGAGAAGAATTCCCTTCGTATCCGTAACCATGATCGCCTCGCTACAGTCCTCCACGCACCGAAAAAAGACGTTTTGAGGGTCCGTGTTGGCAAGCATGTATTCCATTGTAAGCACATCCTATATCCATGAAATTCTCGTGCCAAGCAGGTTCCAGCCCTTTAAGCCCGCTTTTGAGACAACTTGGCTCACCGTGGGACACCGGCTCGAGCCATTACGTCTCGCCTTGGAGTTTTGGGACGGTTTTTCCCGTTTATTTCCGCCCGGCACAAAGCCTGCAATTCCTAGCTGGGAATGAATCCCAAGGCACTGTCTCGCCATAACTTATTTCCAGCACGCCGGCTGAACGCAGCCCCGCGGCATCAGCCGCTGTTGTGCACCCACTGCGCGACAGAGGTCGCGGGGACGGAGAAAAGCTCTCATGCCCCAGATGAGCCGGCGTTTTGCTGCCTGGGTTGCCGCACGGTTTACAGTCTGCTGAACTCCAGTGGACTTGAAAGATATTACGCCCTCAGGAGCCAAACCGGTTCGTTCTCGGGCAGCAAGCCGGTCACCGTGTCTTCGGAAACCTATAGATACCTCGATGACACGGAGTTCAAGAAAAAGTATGCCCGAGAAGATGCCACCAGCATGGACTTTTATCTCGAAGGGGTACATTGCGCAGCTTGCCTCTGGCTCGTTGAAAAACTGCCCACCCTGGTGGCCGAGGTGGAAGCCGCCACGCTCGACATTGGACGTTCGATCGCGAAAATCAGGATCAAACCGAATTGCACGTTTGCCCCAGTTGCCAGAACTCTCGAAGGGCTGGGATATAAACCCCATGCCATTGAACACAACGAGCAGGCCGAGCTGCTTCAGAAGAAAGAAAACCGAAGCTGGCTCATTCGAATCGGCGTAGCCGGAGCTTGCGCCGGCAACGTCATGCTTCTGGCCGTTCCATTGTATTCCGGTCTGGATGGCCAGCTTGCAGCCGATTTTCGCTGGCTCAGCCTTTTCCTGTTTCTGCCCGTGCTCTTCTATAGCGCCGTTCCTTTCTACAAAAGCGCGTGGGCTTCTTTGCATTCCAAAACGATGTCGATCGACCTTCCCATCGTGCTGGCAATTATCCTGGGTAGCGGAGCAAGCATCGCGCATCTGCTCTCCGGTACAGATCACGTTTATTTTGATTCGCTGGCAGCCCTGGTATTTCTTCTACTCTCGAGCCGCTTCGTACTCCGTCGAATTCAGCAGAATGCATTTCATTCCTCGCATCTTCTTCAATTTCTCAGTCCTTCCGTCGCCAAACGGGTTGACGCTTCCTCTGGTGAAATCATGGAAGTCCCCGTCAATACCCTCAAAATCGGAAACGTCATCGCGGTAGAGCCTGCTGAAGCGCTGCCCGCCGATGGGATCGTCCAAGATGGCTCGAGCGCCATAAACTGCGCGTTGCTCACGGGTGAGTCGGTTCCGAATGCCGTGGGCGCTGGTGACGCCGTCTTCTCGGGAACCGTTAATGAAGCAAGCACGCTGCATATCAAAGTGACAGCGCTCGGCGCGCAAACCAGGCTGGGGCAGATCTTGCTGCAGATCGAAAGTGGCTCTCTGAAGAAAGCTCAGATCGTCACGCTGGCCGATAAAACCACCAAGTGGTTTCTCGCCGCCGTATTTATTGCCGCCGCTGCGGTTATCTTTCTGGCTCCGAGTCTTTCGGAGGGTTTCACGCGCGCACTGGCTATGGTTATCGTCACCTGTCCCTGCGCCTTGGCACTCGCGACACCGCTAGCCATGAGTGCTTCATTGGGCCGCGCCGCCAGAGCTGGAATTCTCATTAAAGGCGCCGATGTACTGGAAAAAATCAGTCAGGCTGAAAATATCGTTCTCGATAAAACTGGAACGCTCACCGTGGGACAATTTGAGGTTCTCGATTTCAGTCAGGTGCAACCGCTTGAAAATTTCAAGGAAACCCTCTGCGCCATCGAGAGCAAATCGAAGCATCCCATCGCAAAGGCGATTGTAGCCTTCCTGAAACCACAGCTCGAGGCCGAGCTGCCGGCCGTCACCGGTTTCAAGGAATTGCTGGGAACCGGGGTTGAAGGCACAGCTCATGGACGCAAACTCACGTTACAGCCGCTTCGGGAATTTCGGGGTACCGCGGTGGGCATCTACTGGGATGAAGCCCTGGCTGGCGAGGTGCATCTGGGAGATCGACTCAGGCCGGACACCGCACAATGCATAGAAGCTCTCAAACGCTTCGGCCTCAATCCCTACATCGTGTCCGGCGACAACCACGGTGCGGTCGAGAATGCCGCTGCACAAATCGGAATTCCACTTTCGCAGACCATGGCATGCACGGACCCGGAATCAAAACAGCGTTTCATCGAGGCCCACGAACGCTCGATCATGGTCGGCGACGGCGCCAATGACGCGCTGGCTCTTTCAACCGCCTTCGTGGGCGTGGCCGTACATGGGAGCATGGAAGTCAGTTTGCGAGCGGCGGATGTTTACCTGACTCGCCCCGGCTTGCGCCCAGTCGTGGAGCTCATCCGAATCGGTCGCGAAACCATGCACACCATTCATCGAAACTTTGCGTTTTCCCTGCTTTATAACCTCGCAGGCGGAATGGCCGCGGCCACCGGTCATGTCACTCCGTTGTTTGCCGCGCTTCTCATGCCGCTCAGCGCCTTCACGGTTTTCGGCTCGTCGCTCATTGGAACAAGAAGGCGTCAAACATGAACATTATCGTAGTGCTCTTACCTCTGGCTTTGCTGCTCGCACTCATCTTCGTCGTTGCCTTCATCTGGGCCGCCGGGCGCGGGCAGTACGACGACCTTGAAACACCGGCTCACAAAATGCTTCTCGATGACTCCATTGGGATGGAAAGGAACCGCAAATGAGCATCCAATCCCAGCAACTCGATACCTTCACCTATGACGACGCGGTCGTAAGAAAATTCATAATCGCGACATTGATTTGGGGAATAATCGCCATGGCCGCCGGCGTTTTCATAGCTTTCGAGCTTGCGAGCTGGCGCCTCAACATGGGACTGCCGTGGATTACCTTCGGCCGGTTGCGCCCACTGCATACCAACGCCGCCATCTTCGCATTTGCTGGTAACGCCATATTTGCAGGCATTTACCACTCCACGCAGCGACTGCTGAAAACCAGGCTCTACTCCGATTTTCTGAGTAACTTCCATTTCTGGGGCTGGCAGCTCATTATCGTCGCCGCCGCAATCACGCTGCCGCTGGGCTATACCGTGAGCAAGGAATACGCCGAGCTGGAATGGCCCATCAAAATCGCGATCACCGTGATTTGGGTCGCTTTCGCCGTAAATTTCTTCGGCACGCTTTCGCGCCGCCGGGAGCAGCACATCTATGTCGCGATCTGGTTCTACATCGCCACGATAGTGACGGTCGCCGTGCTGCATATCGTGAACTCGATAAATATTCCCGTAACGTTTCTCAAGAGCTACCCCGTATACGCGGGCGTTCAGGACGCATTGGTTCAATGGTGGTACGGGCACAACGCCGTCGCATTCTTTCTCACCACGCCATTTCTGGGGCTGATGTACTACTACGTTCCCAAGGCGGCCAATCGCCCTGTATACAGCTATCGCCTTTCGATCGTCCATTTCTGGTCGCTGGTCTTCATCTACATCTGGGCCGGCCCGCATCATCTGCTCTATACGGCGCTGCCGGAATGGGCGCAGACCCTTGGGGTGGTGTTCAGCATCATGCTCTGGGCGCCGAGCTGGGGCGGCATGATCAACGGCTTGCTCACTCTTCGCGGGGCATGGGATCGCGTGCGCACGGAGCCGATCCTCAAATTTTTCGTGGGCGCTTTGACGTTCTATGGAATGGCAACCTTCGAGGGCCCTCTTCTCTCGATCAAATCGGTGAATGCCATCGGTCATTATACGGACTGGATCATCGGCCACGTTCACGGCGGCACGCTGGGCTGGAACGGCTTTCTTACTGCGGGGATGCTCTACTACCTCGTCCCGAGAATGTGGAACACGAAACTCTACAGCGAAAAGCTTGCCAACACGCATTTCTGGACGGGGTTTCTGGGCATCCTCGCCTACGTCGTGTCCATGGATGTTTCGGGCATTACCCAGGGGTTGATGTGGCGCGCGGTCGACTCCAGCGGCAAGCTCGTCTATCCCGACTTCATTGAAACTGTCATCAGAATCGTCCCGCTCTATTGGATCAGGGCCGTGGGCGGCACCCTGTATCTCGTGGGGTTCATCATGATGGCCTACAACGTATATAAGACGATCGAGCTCGCGCCTAAGATGCTCGTAAGCGAAAAGCAGACAGCGCCTGCGCTCGTGACCGACATTCCCAAGCTGTTTGACGAGCGCCCGCATCGCATACTCGAAGGCCTGCCCGCCGTATTCAGCGTCCTCACTCTGATTGCGATTCTCGTCGGCTCAGTCATTGAAATCATTCCCACGTTGATGGCTCATACTTTTGTGCCCATGAACGCCAAGGTTCGTCCCTACACCGCTCTGGAGCTTGCCGGTCGGGATATCTACGTCAGGGAGAGCTGCTACGTGTGCCACTCGCAGCAAATTCGTCCGATGACCTCAGAGCTTCTGCGCTACGGAAAGCCTTCCACCCCCGAGGAGTCGATGTATGACCACCCTTTCCAATGGGGCTCAAAGAGAATTGGGCCCGACCTCGCTCGTATCGGGGGAAAATATCCCGATCTCTGGCATTACCGCCACATGGCTGACCCCAGAGAGGTCACGCCAAAGTCGATCATGCCAGCCTACCCCTGGTTATTCCAGGACAAGACGGACTTCGCGGTTCTCTCCAAAAAGCTTTCTGTCATGAGAACCCTGGGAGTTCCCTACTCCGATAAGGACGTCGAACGCGCCGAATCAGGGGCTGGAAGAAAAGGAAATCACGGCCCTCATCGCTTACATTCAACGCCTCGGGCACATGGTCGAAGGGGATGCAAAATGAACGCTCAAGCACTTTGCCACTTTCCGATGACCTGGCTCACGTGCATCGCGATGCTGATCTTCCTTTCCGTATTCGTGACGATGTTTATCCGAGTCTTCATGAAAGCAAACTCCGAGCTCTACAAAAGAATGGAGCGTCTGCCGCTCGCTGAAGAAGAAGACCGTCATGAGCGATGAAAAGAACGAAAAGCTGACCGATCACGACTACGACGGCATCCAGGAGCTCGACAACTCGCTTCCGCAGTGGTGGTTGGGGCTGCTCTATCTGACCCTACTATTTGGCGCCGGATACTACTGTTATTATGAGCTGGGCAGCGGCCCTTCGATTCAAGACGAATTCGCGAGCGAAGTGGCCGCGATGGAATCGAAAAAAACGGCTGCGCCACCAAGCTTGTTTCCCGAAATGCCGAAGCTCGTAGCTTACCAGACAAGTGCCGAGAAGTTGGCCGTGGGTAAAACCGTATTTCAAAATCGTTGCGTTTCCTGCCATGGCGACAAAGGGCAGGGTCTCATAGGCCCGAATCTCACCGACGACTATTGGATACATGGAGACGGTAAGATCGGAGCGATCGCCAAAGTCGTTCATGACGGAGTTTTGGACAAAGGCATGCCCCCCTGGGTAACCCTGTTAACCGATGAGGAGCTCTATTCAGTCACGGCTTATGTGAAATCTCTTCGTGGCACGAACCCAGCGGGCGCCAAAGCGTCACAGGGAAATCTCGTGAAGGAGTAGGCCATGAGCTCCAACTCGTCCCGCGAACTGCCGACTGACAGGCTGGCGACCTCAGACCAACAGGGACGCCGAATCTACCTGTACTCCGCCGAGGTCAAAGGGCGCTTTCGCACCGCGCGAACCTGGACTCACTCGATTCTGATTCTGGTTTTTCTGCTTCTGCCTTGGATGCACGTGCATGGCCACCAGGCTATTCTTATGAATATTATGCAGCGCAGATTCGCGATCTTCGGCCTTACTTTCTGGGCGCACGACGCACCGATGCTCGTCTTCCTGATCGGCGGCGCGGCTCTGACTCTTGGGCTTGTCACGGCCGTCTGGGGGCGCGCCTGGTGTGGGTGGGCGTGTCCCCAGACGGTTTTTATCGATAGTCTTTTTCGGGTCATCGAGCGCGTGGTCGAAGGCGACCATGTCGCGCGCAGAAAGCTGGATACCGGAGGATGGACTTTTGACAAATTTTACAAAAAATGTCTGAAGTGGCTTCTTTACTCGACCTTTACCTTGGTTGTAGCACACAGTTTTATCGCTTACTTCGTGGGAACCGATGAATTGTCTCGGATGATCCGTCATTCTCCCGCCGAAAACCCTCTGAGCTTTTCGGTAATGCTGGCAATCACCGGTTTCATCCTCTTCGACTTTGGGTGGTTTCGTGAGCAGTTTTGTACCATGCTTTGCCCCTATGGCAGGTTCCAGTGTCTCTTGATGGATGAGCATTCCACCCTCGTGACCTACGACGTCAGGCGCGGAGAGCCGCGAAAAGGTTTAAATAGCGAGGGCACGCCTGGCGGCGACTGCGTCAACTGCTACCGTTGCGTGCAGGTCTGCCCGACGGGAATCGACATTCGTCGTGGCACGCAGCTCGAATGCATCGGCTGCACCGCTTGCATCGATGCTTGCGATGACGTGATGACGAGGCTCCATAAGCCTAGAGGTCTGATCAGGCACGCTTCGGCGGTCGCTCTTCAAGGCGGGAAATCAAAAATAATCCGGGGACGCACCATCGTCTATTCGCTTCTGCTCGCGGGAATAATCATGGGACTCATCACGAGCATTGCGACTAGGCGCCCGGTCGAGGCGGCCTTCATTCGCGCCACCGACACGCCCTACCAGGAGATAAAAACCTCGACTGGTTCGAGCGTGATCATAAATCATTTCAAAACCGATCTCAGCAATCAAAGTTTCGACGGGGCTGTCATCGATCTGCTGCCCACTGCTGAGTATGCAAACCGCGGCGTGGAATTCGTTTTTGCCGGGCGGCCCCTGCATATTCAGGCTGGGCAGAAAGCGGGAGCCGAGTTTTTCATAAAATTTCCAAAGTCGCTGCTTGTAAACGGGCATACCCAGATTGCTTTGAATATTATGAATGGAAGTGCAATCGTGCTTACAGAGGAGTTAAGCCTTGTCGGCCCCTATCTCTGACCCAATCTTACAGGCCATTTTGCCGAGCGGAATACTGGTTGCCAGCCTTCTGGGCAGCGCGCATTGCGTCGGCATGTGCGGCGGCCTCGTCATCAGCTTCGTCAAAGACACCAAGAGCCTTGGCCTCTATCATCTGGGACGCCTATTGAGTTACGCAAGCCTCGGCGCCATAGCCGGGGCCCTCGGAAACTCCATCCTTAACGCACCGATCTCAAAACAATTGCCCTGGGTTGCCTCTACCGCCTTTGGCATTCTTCTTATCGGGGTCGGCGTGCGGCGCCTGAGCGGTAAGCCCCTGCATTTGCTTTTCCCGAAGTCTGTCTCCCTTATTTCAGCAAACCTAATTCAACGTTCCCTAAGAGGCAGCTCAGCAATTGGTGTCTTCACCCTGGGCGCCCTTTCCGCTTTCCTGCCATGCGGCTGGCTTTACACTTTCGTCCTCGGCGCCACCGCCACGAAGAGCGCTATTTTAGGTGCAGCGGCGTTGAGCCTGTTTTGGCTCGGGACCGTGCCGGCATTGAGCGCCGCGCCGGCACTCTTCAATAGGTTTACCACCAAAATACGCGGTTTTACCCCGAAGATCTCGGCGGCTCTCATGATCGGACTGGGATTGTTTTCGCTGAGTCTGCACGCCTCAGCGCTAATCGATTCAGCATTAAGTCCACCGAAGACCCGGCCCACTACTCTGGCGCCATCGTGTCCATTGCACCATCTTCGCGGAAACTAGCAGATGGAAAAGGAACTTACCGAACAACTGTTTTTCGACGGCGACGCCTATTTCGACGCAATCCTTGCCGCCATCGCAGGGGCCCGTCGCTCCATCCATCTCGAGAGCTACATTTTCGAGAACGGTCCCCTGGGCAAACGCATGATTGGCGCCTTAGCCGAAGCCGCGAAGCGAGGTGTGAGTGTGAGCGTGCGCCTGCTCATCGATGGTATTGGCTCGCTCGACTTTGCCTCGGAAGCTGAGCTGAAATACTCCGGGGTGAGCTTTCATTACTACCACCCCGTACCACGGTTTTTCCTGCGTTTCATGGGACTCGGGGTTTTCACGCCTCTTGCCAGGCACGGCCCATTTCGTGATTTCTTTAACCGTTTGAACCATCGAAATCACCGCAAAATGTGCCTCATTGACGAAAGTGAAATTTGGATAGGAAGCTTCAACGTCTCGAGTCGTCATCTTCGATCGATCGATGGAGATAAAGCCTGGCGCGACACCGGAATACGCATTGTGGGAATCGATCCACTCCCTTTCGAGCTCGCCTTTCGCGTGACCTGGTACGACCGAATCAATTTGCTCTTGAATAACGACCACAAACGCAGACTGACCCAAAGGCTACGAGCGCGTATCGCGGATAGTCCAATTCGAACCGAGACGTCAGGAACGCTTCGGCATCTGTTTTTTGATGACATGATTGCGCGCATCAATTCAGCGAAAGATCACGTCTGGATCACTACGCCGATGTTCCGGTTGTCGGCTGGATCTCTTCCCTGCTGTTTCCGACACTTCAAGGCGCCGGCGTGCAGATCTACGAATACCAATCCAGCTTCCTTCACGCCAAGTGCATGCTCATCGACCGCTGGGCGATGCTGGGGTCGGGTAACCTGAACTTTCGCAGCTCGCTGCATGATATCGAGGCAAACTATGCCACGACCCTTCCCGCCACTCTGCAAACCTTATCACAGCAATACCGTCTTGATCTGAGCGTTTCGATTAAAATCAGGCAGGACACCAGCACCCTGCTTCACCGACTCAGACGTTTGCTCTTTCGGCCGTTGATCTACTTCAGCTATTGGATGTAGCGTCGCGGTCAGGTCTATTGCCCCTGACCGCGACGTCCTGGCGCCCGCAACCTGCGCCTGAAAATCACCACTTACAGGTCGACGACCTGATTCAAGGACTGGCCGTTCAGGGACCGAACGTGAATCAAAGCTGTTCCGCGATAGGCAGGATTGATTTTGACGGTTGCTTCGAAGGGCTTGGCGTCAATCGTGCAATTGGTCGTGTCCATTTCCGCGATGGGTTGGACTTCGACGACATGATTGGGTCGATAGGTTACTTTTACGTCTTTCAACGTCATGCAGCTGTTTCTGAATACGCCACTCAAAGTGATCTCAGACGACTGCGGGGCCTGGCGTTGGGTGAAGTGCAGGTGATCGACGGGCGCATAGAGGTAATCGTCTGGACTTGGTGTTTTGGCGACCGCGACAGGGAGCGCTGCCATTTTTTGAAACGTGCCGTCCGGCTTCTCCACGACAACATCGTAGCTTCCGACGCCCAGCAGTCCCAGATTCAGGGTTTGAAGATAAGGCGTAAGTACAGCCGCACACCAACAGCCGGAATAGAAGTACACCGTATTGCGGACGTAGATCGTCTTGTGCTCTTTGTCGACCCGCGTATAGACAGGACCCGTTTTGTGGCAGGTATCAGACAAGTAGCCATGGAGAACCATCTGCACGTTATCGTTGTCGTCAAAACCCATCGGGGTAAACACATGCTCCGGCTCCTGAACAAGAAGCACTGGCTTAAAATCCTGAGCCGTCGCAGCCTTTGCTGAAATGATTACGACAGAAAACAAAATAGCCAAGTTCACCAAAACTTTATTCATGACTCTTCCCCCTGTTTGAATTTTTTTAAAATCGGGAAGACCCATTGCAGCCGACGTGCCAAGCAACTTTTGCCTACAGATCGGCTCACTCCGTGTATCCGGTGAGAAGAATTGAGTCTTCGTGGAGATTTTTTGTCTCAATTGATGCCGGGTATTTAGCTTGAGCATGACTTTGGCCTTATTTGAGCAGAAAAACGTCGAAAGTCATTTCATCCAGCACTTCGGACGTAACGCGATCATTCTTCGACGACCAGCGCCCAAGCTTGATGTTGGCATCCCGTATGGATCTAAAGAAAGCCAAAAGCTTACGATGCTCCAGATCTCTCATTCGTCTCTTGAGCAATTCGACCTCGGCACCATCATACGAGGACGCAAGGACATCCTCGATTAATACAGCGCGCAACTTCAGGGACTCAGAATTGAATTTGTCCATCTGCCTGGAAGTCGAATTTCGCAGCGAGGTAAGCTCAGCTCTCTGGCTGGGAGTAAGACGAGAAGAGCTTTCCAGAAGCTGCTTCGCCTCAGCTTTCAAATCAGCCCCGTTTCTAAGCAATGCTTCCTGACTCAACTTCTCGTCAAGCCTTGCTTCGGTTGATAACTCCGAGCCGTGGGCACAGCCTTGGACGCCTGCCGCAATTAAAACAGAAATTATTATTTTTTTCATACCCATTCCCAGTGCTAGTTGCTGTGCCCTGCGTGTTCAAAAAAATCATGAACTATCTGCTGATTCGCCGAAGCCTGGCGTCCAAGAATCGCATTGGCACGCTCGACCGCATTGAACAGAGCCGACAGCCTTTGATCTTCGAGGTTTTTAATCCTCTCTTTTACAAGCTCCACTTCGTCCTCGTCGTAACTTGCCGACATGAGATCCTTTATGAGCACCGAACGAAGTTTCAATGACCGCTCCCGAATCGCATCGGTCTGCGTGCGGACTGTCTCACGAAGTGCTGTGAGATTCGAACGCTGGTCTGCGGACAACCCTGGCGCCGCTTCAATCAGTTGACCTGCCTCGGCCTGTAAGTCTGCTCGTGCCTTAACGGTATTTTCTCCCGACAACTTCGCATCGAGACGTTTATCCAGCCCACCATGCGCACAACCCTGAAACACGAATACGCTTCCAACCAACAACACCGTCGCTATTTTTTCATTTCTCATTTTAAGTTCCTCACTTTCCTGGATGGAGCACTGTGCAATAGGTATTCCAGGAAATTTCCCGGCCGCAGCAAGAGAACCGCGCCGCCTTTTCGGGACAAATCGAACCTCGGCACGAGCTATTCCGTCTCATGGAGAATTTTCTCTAACCCGAACCGCCGCTGGAACTGCGTTTGGCACATCGATTGCTAATTGCCCAGGCAAACGGGGGAATCATGAATAAGAAAGTATGGATCGCACTGAGCTTTGGGATTCTAAGTACCGCACTGTCTTTTTCTTCAACCAAAGCACTGGCACAAGATGCGGCGACGGAAGTCAATGTCAGTGCCGTGTTCGTACCGGCGCACGGATATGACGACAATGACCATATTGTCATGGTGGTCAAAGGGGAGCTACCGCATATCTGCTATACCTTGGGCGAAACCAAGATAGAAAAGAAAGGTCCTACCCTGCGCGTTCATCAATATGCGTGGCTGAGAACAACAGGCATCTGCGGAAACGGGGACCTCGATCCTGATTTGACGAGCCCCTATGAGACGGAAGTCTCGCTTGGGCAGCTGGACGCCGGAAAGTACAAAATCGAATTCCTGCGCGACCAGGAAACTAAAAATATCGGAACTCGCGACTTCGGCGTGGCGGCCGCGGAAACCGCGGATATCGATGACTACCCCTACGCCTCGGTGAGCGATGTTCTTTCGGATAAGATCCTGCTCGATGACGAGTCGATCAAGATTATCATCCAGGGGACACTCTACTTCTCGTGCGAGCATCTGCAAGAGCCGGTACGCCTGGAGAGGCAGAATGATGTTTTTGTCGTCATGCCCATTGTCGAACGCGACCGAAGCCAGCCGTGCCGCCACGAGCGAACTGAATTTCGATACGAAATCAGGCTTGGCCAGCTCAAGGCAGGACCGTACCTTGTCCACGTACGCGCCATGAGCGGTAAAGCGGTTAATCGCGTCCTTGACGTATATCGCAAGTTATAAGAGGTAACGTGCCCCAAAGTCGCTGCCGCTGAGACGAAACGGCCCAAATCGAGTCGGATAGCTGGCAAGTCAAGCCTTGAATAAATGGCATCCATCTTGCGTAACAGTAAGGCAGGGAGAGGATCAATCCATGACAAAGAAACTGGCGCGCGAAAGCATGAGCAAGAAACTGGTCACGATAAACTTCAATGAGAATATGGAAACCGCGTGCAAACGCATGCGAAAGCGGAAACTCAGGCATCTTCCGGTATGCGACGATACCGGTGAAATCGTAGGGATGCTTTCCGACCGCGACGTACAGCGGGCCATGATTTCCGAGATCAAGCATGAGCCACCGAGCCCGGCTTCATCGGAAAGCATCGAATTCGATCCCGAAGCGAGAGTTCGCGACTACATGGGCTGGCCGGTTCTGACCATCGAGCAGGATTCGGACATCCGATTGGTTGCCGAGCGCTTGCTCCAGGAAAAGGTATCGGCCCTCTTGGTAACAAATGGCCGTGCAACCGTAGGCATCGTCACGACGGACGATCTGATGAAAGTTCTCATCGACCTCTTGGGAGATCCCAAGACGCCCGCACGCTGGACTCTTCAGGGAATTCTCGAGAACGCGGGCCATCGCATGGATGGATTTATTTTTTAGGGAATTCGTCAGATGCCGCTTCTTTACTCCATCAACGGCAGGGCGCGCAGCTATGCTTGCCAATAGGATTCACGCCATTCCCATCGTGGATTCCGAGCACCGAATCATCGGAATCCTGACAAGCACCGACATTCTGCGCGCGGTCGTCCAGAACGGCCCGATAGAACTTTGGGTTTAGTCCTCTTTGCATTCGGCTGGCCACTCCAAGAATGATGAAAATCGGCCAAAATGCCCTCATGGCTTCACCTCGTCGCTGACGACCTTGCCGTCAGCCAATGAAATTGCAACTGGCGTTCCAGGGGAGATCCCACTGAAATAACTTGATTTCAGGGTTGCACGAGACAACAGCGCGCACGGCTTGAGCCAATCTGTCCCACATTGGACCTCGTAGCCCGATTTCCAGCCACTGGCCGGCATGGCACGGAGCCTGCTAATAGTCAGACAAGCGGAATGTCCCGTGTGGATTCAACACTCAAAGGAGTAAGCATGAAGCCGATTCGACTGGAAGAGAACACAATGGAAAGTGACTTCTTTACCGCGCTTAATCTGCCGCGACGGAAACTCTGCTTCTCGGAGCGACAGGTCTATATTGAGCTTCATCCCAGCAACAGCGGCCCCTTGGCGAAACTGGCCAAAGCGCCAGTTATTCTCGCGCAGCAGCTGGTCGTCACTGTCACGCCCGAGGAATCCTGCCCGGCAGGCGCTCGCATCGAGGCTGAAATCGACGTGAACGGGCTTGAGGTCGTTTCTCCAGACATTTCAGAGGCGGACAAGAGCCGGATCAAACAGAAGATTCGCTCTCAGTTGCTTCAAGGCGATGACTTTCCGTGGATTCGATATCAGGTCAATGATGTTTCCGTGCAGCGCGATGGCAGTTCGATTCTTGCCAAGGGCTTGCTCACGTTACACGGCCGGGCAGTGGAGCAGTACATTCGCTTCAAGAAGACAGGGGCGAATACCTACGAGGCCAATATCCAGATCGCCCAGACCACATTTGGCCTGGTACCGCTCACTGCCATGATGGGCGGACTCAGATCCGACGACCGCATCGCGATTCGCTGCGTGGTTTACCTGGGTAAATGATCTCAGGCACCCGGAAAAATCACTCTTTCTCGATCGCCTTCAGAATACGGGCGCGAACCTCGCCATCTGAACACTTGACGTACTCACGGGGAATTTCATGTTTCACCAAAGCACGAATTTCCAATCCAAGCGCCTCCCTCAATAGGCCGAGAAAGCGTGGCTCGGCTGCAAGTACGACTTCAGTAAAGCGCTTTTGCGCGCGCGCCGTATCCAGCGCCGCCGCAATTCGAGCTGCAAACTTCTTTGCAAGCTGTTCGCGGTGCGTCTCCCCATGCCCAACGGCATGACGAACGACGCCATTACCTGCGCTTGACAGCCCTCTGCCCGGTCTGTCCGAAACGAGTTCGCTCTCGTGAAGAGCACCCTTTTCGTCCGAGAGCCGTTCAACGAATCGAAACGCCTGTTCGTCGCCCACCGAAAAGAACACGGCTTCCGTACGACTCGCGACGACGTAAAATGTGACCTTGCTACCCAAGTTCAAATACTGTGCTGGTGATTGTTTGTTCATACCGGTCTAATGAGCAAACTTGATGCCAGCAGAAGTCATGGAAGTTACGGATTTTTTTCCAATGCCCGTGAGACAACTTGTCACGTCTGGTGCAGGCTTTGTCTCATTTTGAATCTTATCCCGGTTTCTGCCGCCCCCGCGGCGTGCGCACCAAACTTGCAAACTTAAGCTTTCGATGAAAACACATTTAAGAGCCGAAGATGCCATCGCCGCGATTCAATCCAACCAACGCGTGTTCGCGCAAGGCGCGGCGGCGACTCCCACGCGTCTCCTGGACGGGCTGGCAGCCCAAGCCGGTCGCCTGAAGAACGTGGAGCTGGTTCACCTGCATACCATCGGAACGTCAAAATACGCCGATCCCGCCGTGGCCGACAGCTTCAAGGTCTCAGCCTTTTTCATTGGCGCCAACCTTCGCCAAAAATTGAACCCGGGACAGGTCGATTATATTCCCTGCTTTTTATCAGAAATCCCGCAGCTCTTTCGCTCCGGCCGGTTCCCCTTGGATGTCGCCCTCATTCACGTTTCTCCCCCCGATCAACACGGCTACTGCACCCTGGGAACGAGCGTGGACATCGCACGTGCCGCAATCGACGTCGCAAAGGTCGTCATTGCCCAGATCAATCCCCGAATGCCTCGCGTTCACGGCGATGGCTTCATCCATATCAGTCGCATCGACCACGCCATTGAGGTCGACGACCCACTTCCCGAGGAAATCGCCACCCTGCCCGGTGATATCGAGAAGGCCATAGCACATCATGTTGCCAGCCTCATCGACGACGGCTCAACTTTGCAAATGGGAATCGGAAATATTCCGGACGCCGTGCTCGGCGTGCTCAAAGACCGGCGTCATCTGGGAATCCACTCCGAGATGTGGTCCGATGGAGCCCTGGAGCTGCTCCGCTCCGGCGCGGTCGATAACTCCTTGAAAAAGGTACATCCCGGCAAAACCGTCTCGGGTTTTGTCATGGGTTCCAAAAAACTTTATGACTTCATCCATGACAACCCCTCGGTAGTGCAACTTGACATTGGTTACGTCAACGACGCGGCCAATATCGCTCGTAACCCCAAGGTGGTCGCTATCAACTCGGCCGTCGAGATCGACCTTACCGGGCAGGTTTGCGCGGATTCCATCGGAACTAGAATTATCTCTGGCGCAGGCGGGCAAATGGATTTCATGCGGGGTGCCTCGCTTTCGCCGGGTGGTAAACCCATTATCGCCCTACCCAGCCGTACAAAATCAGGCAGCTCACGAATTGTTCCAACCTTGAGGCTCGGCGCGGGCGTGGTGACGACGCGAGCGCACGTTCACTACGTGATTACCGAATATGGAGTCGCCGATCTCTATGGAAAGAACCTGGCTCAGCGAGCCAAAGCGCTCCTTTCGATCGCACATCCTGCCGATCGCGATCAGCTCCAGCGCTCCTGGCGCGATCTCTATTGCAAGGGACCGTAAAGGCGACTGGCTGTTGGCACTCACTTGACTATTGAGCCAATTTGGCCTGATAGTGCCATTCTTTGAGACACGTTGTCACTTCGAGGATGGCATGAGCGATCGGTTGAGCGTTGAAGAGCAGTTGGAGCGCACTGAAAAAGAGGTCGATGATCTGCGCCACGCGCTGGACCACTCTTCGATCGTCGCGTTCACCGACGCCACAGGGACCATTACCTACCTCAACGACAAGTTCTGCGAGATCTCGAAGTTTTCCCGCGAGGAGCTGATCGGCCAAAACCACCGAATCATCAACTCAGGCCACCATCCCAAGGAATTCTTCGTCGATCTTTGGACCACCATCTCTTCGGGCAAGACGTGGAAAGGCGAAGTCAAAAACCGCACAAAAGACGGCAGCTTCTACTGGGTTTTCACTACGATCGTCCCTTTTATGACCGCCAAGGGCCGCCCCTTCAAATACGTCGCGATTCGCACCGACATCACCGAGCAGAAGCTTGTTCAGGAGCTGGCCGAACGGCATCGCGCGACTCTCATTCATTCCGAGAAAATGGCAAGCGTGGGCGAGCTCGCCGCGGGCATTGCTCACGAGCTTGGCAACCCCCTTGCGACCATTCGCGGTCGCGTGGAATTCCAGGAAATGCAGATACAGGCAGGCAAGCGTTCTGATACGGACCTTCTCAAAACTTTTGATACGGTCAAAAGCCTTTGCGATCGCATGGCTGCGATTATTCGCGGCATGCGCGCGCTTTCCCGCGATGGGACCAACGACCCGTTCCATAATACGTCAGTCGCACGCATGATCAACGACGTGCTGGGTTTTACCTGGGAAAGCTTCAAAAAACACGGAATCACCACCCACACCACGGGGATCGATGCCAGTGTCGAGATCTTGTGCCAGGAAACCCAGATCAGCCAGGTGTTCGTGAATCTCATCAACAACGCCAAAGACGCGATTCTTCAGCTGGACGAGCGATGGATCAAAATTGAAGTTCTCGACGGCCCGGAAAACGTCGAAATCGCTGTTTCCGACAGCGGCCGCGGCATACCCAAAGAACTGCGCGAAAAAATCATGCAACCCTTTTTCACGACCAAGGATATGGGAGAGGGCTCGGGGCTTGGCTTGAGCGTTTCCACGGCAATCATCGAGAATCATGGTGGAAGCCTCGTCATCGATTCCAGCGCGCCCAATACACGCTTTGTCGTGCGGCTGCCGAAGCAACGTAAAACCAGAAGCTCCGCTTAATTCTGAGTTTGGGATTTTGGATTCACGCGACAATGAACTGCGGCGATCTCGGAATGACAATTTCGAGAACACCGGCCTTGAAGCGGGCTGTCATTTCCACTAACAGGGCGTCACCCGGAACGCCAAAGGTCCAAAAAAACCCGTTGCGAGAAAACTCACGCTCACGCCGTGCCAACACCGTGACCTCGCGCTTGCCGGTATCGATGTCGATTCCGATGCCCTTTTGCTCAATTCCGAGCATGTTAAACACGATCGAATAGGCAGACTCGCTTTCCATCAACGCGTGCGGTGGCGCGGGATTCAAGTCAAGCATTCTGGAAAGTTTCGACGGCCTTTTTTCAAGCCGTGACTCAGGGGTTGGAAACAAGACCACGGAATTTACAGCTTGCAGTTGGGATTGGTGATTCATCTTCTCTCTCCTTGAAATTTAGTTGCGCACATCGGGCAATCTAAGACGTCTTGTGCTTATTCCTTGTCTTTTCAAATTCGGTGCCAATCGCCATTTTCGGTTGTTCCGAGGGAGCCAAGGCCTTGCCTCGAGACATTCCGGCTCATCCGAGAGACAAATCAGCCCGTAGCTCGCAGGATGGAGAAACTAGCGCGCCGGAATCGCGTCCGGAACAGAGGCCACGCTGCGCGACGCTGCAGTCGGCACCGATGGTACCACCTTGACGTCACGCACGTCGGCGGCAACAGGCGGCAGGCGCCAACCTGGAGCAGAAGTCCAACGTTTAATGAAGCCGTCCTCGGAAAAAAGCGTGGGCATCGATGGGTCGAAGTCGCCGCCGTAGTAGTTCTTCGCGGACTGCTCCATCGAATCCAGAATGGCGTCGGGCTGGTTTCCCGCCATAAGACCACCGATGAGCGCTGCGCTGGTGGGGGCCAGGTCTTCGTTGTAGCCAGGGGCTTTGGTCAGGATCAGCGCCAGGTTCGCGGGGTCTTTCTCGTCGAACGAGTTGCGCAGCATGGTGTGATAGTACTTGTCGGACTCGCAGGACACCACGGCAAGGACCTGCTTTTTGAAGCGGTTGAACGGGTGTTTTTCAGTACCGCTCCAGTGGCCGCCGAACGTGTCTTCCGAAAAAACCTTGCCATGGCCGAAGGCGGGGCGGTCGAAGTCGGGAAACCCGTCGCCGGCCCGCGAATGGCCGTTGTAAATGATGACATCGCTGGTCTTGAGCGCCGCAAGAAACTTGCTCTTGAGCAGATCCACCGACTTGCGGTCGGTAGGGTAAAGCACATTGACCCGCACGGGCACCACGCGCCCGCCGCGCAGAACGGTGGTTTCATAAACCGTCTCGCCATGCGAGATGGTCTTTCTGAAGTTCGGGTCTTTGGCCATCAGTGCGCGATCAAGATCGCCCACGTTCCTGGCGATTGCGGGACGATCGAGCGAAAAAGAATCGACCGCCTTCACGACCTGCTTCACTCCCGGAATAAGACTGTCCGACGGCTCCTCCTGCTGAAAGCCGAAGGCCACGGTGATGTCGAGGCGGCCATCTTCGAGCAGCTCCTGGTCCAGGGTCTGGTCGGCATCCAGAAAGTAATTGTCGTATTTGCCGGCGCGCGCTTCGCCGGTGCCGAGGACCAGCCAGAATATCGCAAGCGCGAGCCCAGTCAGCAAGGCGCGGACTGCCGACAGGTCATTCGGTTTCTGCGATTTCGGTTGCGATGAAGCTCTCTGATTCATCTTTCCCTCGTGGCTGGTTTTAATGTGCTGCGGCCCTGAGACTGAAAATCAGTCCCAGGGCCGGCCACACTTGATCAGATCAGGTCTTTCAGTCGACTACTGAACGGCCGGGCGCTGGGCTGGCCGACTTAGGGCCATTCTCGTCGCTGTTGCCGAAAGCAATCATCTTCGAATCGACCGAGTCTTCATCGACATTCTTCATGTCGAAAGGCTTCTTGGTGAGCCCGAACGGATTCGCGTCGTTCTGGCTCAGCACCGTGCCGCGAGTGCGAACACGGTAGACTGGCGAGTACTGGCAGAAGCGAGGCTCAACCCATCTGCGGCGGTTGAGGAACTCACCGCTCCTCGAGTGCTTCGCGTAGCAGCGTCCGTCCTGGAGCCAGAGGTACGTGCTATACGTTGGCTTGGCGCCAACGTTCATCACGCACAGGCTTTCGTCCTGGGGGTTACCCGCGTTCATGATTCCACCGTCGTTGGCAACCGCGTAACAGTAGGTGAGGTGGTCTTCATTGTGAGCCACGTCGTCGCCCAGCATCCACTGGTAGTGGTTGAAGTCGTGCAGGTGCGCGAGGCGCTCCATTTCGCGCTGTTCCCGGACAAGGCGATCGTGTTCGAGCTGTTCCCGGACAAGGCGATCGCGTTCGAGCTGTTCCCGGACAAGGCGATCGTGTTCGAGCTGTTCGCGGACAAGGCGATCGTGTTCGAGCTGTTCGCGGACAAGGCGATCGCGTTCGAGATGTTCACGGACGAGACGATCGCGTTCGAGCTGTTCACGGACGAGGCGATCGTGTTCCGCCTGTTCGCGCGCGGCACGGTCGAAAGCTTCCTGCTGTTCACGCTGAATGCGATCCAGACGGGCGATTTCAGCCTGTTCGCGCTGACGGCGTTCGATCTCGCCCAGGCGCTCACGTTCGAGCCGTTCACGTTCCTGGCGTTCGGCCAGTTCAACCCGGTGCTTTTCGAGCTGCTCGTGTTCCCAGTGTTCGACCAACGCCTGGCGTTCGATCTGTTCGCGCTGTTCGCGTTCGATGCGCGCCTGGCGAGCCATTGCTTCTCGTTGTTCGGCGTTCATACGAGCCAGGCGATCGATTTTTTCCTGCTCTTCACGCTGGGCTCTTGCCAGACGATCGAGTTCAGCCTGCTGGCGCACCTGACGCTCGACTTCGCCGAGACGTTCCATCTCGGCACGCTGGCGGGCCTGCTGTTCGGCCAAGGCCTGCCGCTGACGCTTCAGGTCTTCTTCTTTCCAATGTTCGATCCTGGCCTGACGATCCAGCTGCTCCTGCTGCTGGCGAATGATCTGAGCCAAGCGATCGTTCTGCTCCTTGAGCTTGTGATCTTTTTCAGCCTGTTCACGAGCAGCGCGGATGGCGATGTCATCTTTGGCGGCTTGAATTTTTTCGGCCTGTTCGCGGACCTGGCGATCGTGGGCTGCTTGTTCGCGAGCGGCTTGTTCACGAACAGCCTGATCTTTAGTAGCCTGTTCATGAGCCGCAGCCTGGTCTTTCATGGCCTGTTCGCGGGCGGCTTGCTGTTTTACGGCGAGTCTGGGGGCCCTTATCGGTGTCATCGGACTTATCTTTTTCACCGTGATGCGGCTTTTCATGGCCGGGGTCGGCATGCGCGACATTCGCGAGCGAGCCTGCACTGAGAGTCATGGCGATCAAGGCAATTACGCCTTTCGAAGCAAAACGGGATATAAACATTTTTTGGTTCCTCTTTCTGTCTTAGGGACTAGATCAGCAAGCGGCGCGCCAAAAAAAATCACTTGAAACAGGGATCTTGCAACTCGCCTCGGTCATTGGGCAAACCGAGGCATCGCGATGAGCAGCCTTCGCGGATTCAATTGAAGTTAACTGACCAGTTAATCAGAATCACCCTTCGTTTGGCCAGAAGTTCGACAAGGTTTCGAGGCTGCTTAAAATTCTGCACTGCCTCTTTCCTCGGTGAACGTAAAAGAGCATTATAAAGAGAACAATGGGAATCAAGACTCACCCGCGTCCGGATTATGCCGCTCTGGCTCGCAGGCATAAAAATGATTCGGAGTTCTCTTTTTTTGAAGCTTCACAAGCCAACCAGAAAGCCATCCAATCACACATCCTCGAAGACAAGGGACCAGGTGAGCAGCTTGCCATCAAGCTGTCCGATGCCACTCATGCCCATGCCTCCGGGTTCCTTGAGCAGGTGGGCAGGAAGCTGGGCACCGCCTGCGAAAAAGGTTGTTCCTACTGCTGCCATCAGCCCGCAACTGCTTTTCCGTTTGAAGCCCTGCGAATCGCAGGGGCCTTGAAGGCCACCCGCACGAAAGAGCAGGTGGAAGCGCTCCAGGACAAAATGCGGGCCCGCGTGCGTGATCTCAAAGATTCTTCCGTCCGGAAAAACATGAACAACAAAACCGCCTGTCCCCTGCTCTCTGACGAAAACCAATGCTCTGTTTACGAGAATAGGCCTCTGACCTGCCGCATGGCCCACTCCTTTTCAGTCCAGCGCTGCCGCCAGTCGTTTGAAAAAGACCGCGCTAAAGTGCAAATTCCGATGTCCCTGCAACTTCTGACAGGAATCAGCGGAATCATCGAGGCCGCGTTCGAAGGGCTTCCAAAGAAGAGGCTGGATGGAAACCTGTATGAGCTTTGCTCAAGCGTCCTGGCCGCCTTGGCCCATCCCGAGGCTGCCGCGCAATGGGCGCAGGGGGACCCGCGCGTTTTCAAGGACTGCATCAAAGACGACACCTGAGCAGGGGAGCTGGTTTACAGATGCCTTTTCGTAGGCGTCGTCTGCTCGTCATCGGGAGTGGCTTTGGAGGGTGGCAGCACGTTCCCGACATTCTTGCCGTCGATTTCCTCGGTTTCAACCGTCTGTTTGGGAACTCCATCCGCATTTTTCCTGCATTCCCGCAGCTCGGACTTTGCCTTGTGCAGCAGCCTGACGAGCGAGGCTGTATCACAGAATTTCGGACAGCCCCTGTCGCAGGGCTTGAGGTCGCGGGTCAGGTGTGGGCACGGCTCCATGCATTCGGAGCAGCGGCGGAATTTCATTTCCTCTTTGGTTTCGGTCGCGGGGCAAACCTCTTTGCACCCCAGGTCGCAGGGCTTGATGTCCCTGGTTTCATGAGGGCACTGAGACATGCACTCCTGGCAAGTCTCGGCCAGCGCGAGTGACCCGGTCGTGAGAAACAAAAACGTCACGGCAAACAACAATTTCTTCATTCGTGAAACCCCCAGCATGAAGTTTATCGGCTCCCCGGGCCGGGGGCAACCAGGAAATCAAACTACTGCAACGGCCTAGTACCCCGCACGCGTAAAGATCGCGCTTTTGAGCAAGGATTTTTCCGCAGAGCGAGGAAGCGGAACGCAAAAAACCGGAACCATCCCCGGTGCGGGCTGGTGAGGCTTTTTTGTGGTCCGCTGACGAAGCTCTGCGGCAAAAGCCGCCGCTCAAAACGTGATCTTTACGCGGGCGGGGTACTA
>JACQAW010000169.1 GCA_016194725.1 Deltaproteobacteria bacterium | reverse complement strand
CGGATGGCCGGGAGCGAATCGGCAGGCTTTCGCGTTTTCGAAGCCGAAACGATCCGTAGATAAACATGAGGGTTGAGCCGAAGCCCAGCAGATCGACCGCAAAAAACAGCCAGGAGTACACCGGGTAATCCGGATTCATCGTATAGCCCGCGCGCCATATGAAATAACCCAGGCTGAACAATACGTTGAAGCAAACTACCCCTTTTTTCCAAAGAGGTAATGGGAGAGATTCCGAAATATTGGTGCTGGCTGTAGTCTTCTGCATTTATCCATTATTTGTCGGGCAAATCAGAGGGGGTCTTGAATACGCTTCCGCCGGGAAAAAAATGCCCGGTCACCCGAGCCAGCGCGAAAGCAGTTTTGAGCCCGGTCGCTCAACCAGCGTGAAAAAAACGACACCTGCGGCATGCGCCAATACGATATAGGCCGCAAATGAGCCAGCGACTCCCCAGATGCCCCAGGAGCTTTTTACGAAAGGAAGCAGCAGTTTCATGGCAGCGTTGCCCACGCTGGCATGAACCAAAAACGTGCTATAGCTGATTCGGCCCAGGTATGCACCCACACCGATAATCGACGATATGCCCGGAATAGTCGCTTTCCGCGTTCCTAAAAACAGAAACGCGATGAACGCCGATAGCACAAGGGCTTGCATGCCAAGCAAGCCGCCCAGGTCGGATTCCATATGAAGCAAAAAACCTCCCGTCGTCATGCTGACCAGCGCAATCCCCAACAGCTTTGGGCGCATACTTTCGCCCCTTGCCGCGAAGATTCCCGCGACGGTCATGCCGGCCGCAAATTCGAATATGCGGTTAAAGCAAAGGCCCGCGATCAAAGTGTTCGTGGTGGGCCCAAAGCGGGCCAGCAGCGCTGCGTAGGCCAATGAAATAAAAGTGACGGTCGCTAAAAACACCAGCGGTGAACCGATTCTAATAAAAGCAAAGAGCAGGAACGGAAACAGGGCGTAGTACTGCGCCTCAAGAGTCATCGAATGCCAGGCAGGATTAAGCGCATAAGCCGTATTACCAAACCACTCGTGAATAAAAAGCAGATGACTGCCCGCCTGCCACAGAAGCTCGGATGCCGAATGCGAGCGTTCGCAGGCTATTCCGATCGCCTTTACCGCGACGACAAGCGAGATAGCGACGTAATAGGCAGGTACGATGCGGATGGCCCGCTTTTTAAAGTAGAGCGCAAGGTCAAACGTCTCTTTTGGCTTGGGCTGACAAAATGGAAAAGCCAGAACAAAGCCACAGATAACCATGAAATACATCAGCGCCAGTGGACCGTACTGAAAAAACCAGATGAAGTTGGCAGAGATTGCCATATTGGCGTGGCAGGACACGACAAACAGGCAGGCTAGGGCCCGGCCAACGTCAACGCCCGTATTACGGGAACGCTCAATTACGACAGGCAATAATACCCTTTCTTACGGGCGGTCCGATCGGCCAGGCCGATCAGGAGCATGGAAAGTGGAAGATACAGTAGGGTGAGGCCCAGCAGCTGATGCAGATCTGGTGCGACGTCACCAAGACCGGCACCATGGTAGACAATGTTTTGCATGGCCCTGATGGCCGGCGTGATAGGCAGAAACTCACTCACCTTGCCGCACCATCGCGGCAGCACCTCGGGCGGAACATAGACGCCGCCCAGAAGCTCAAAGGCAGCGCCCAGCAGAAAACCAAATGGGTCACCTCGCCGAAAAACAATGGATGTCGAAAGAGTAAGCAGGGATAAACACCACAGCGGCACTGAGGCGATTGTCAACATCAGCAAAGCGGCTGAAAAGTCAAAGCGCGGCATGCGCAAGCGCATGATCACGACAGCGACGAGAAAAATAATGAGAAACTGCAAAAAGGCATTCAGCAAGTTCGCAATACCCGTTATGGCGGCCCAGCGTCGGATTGAGACCGGAGAGGCCATGATATATTCCAGCGCCCTGGTCGAGCGCTCGCTTTGCATCTGGCCCAGTACTCCGCCCAGCCCGACGCTGGCCAGGGCCGACACGGCCAGTCCCAGCGAAACGTAGCCGAAGTAAGAGGTATGGAGCCTGGTGATCGCCGTGGCGAACTGTTCGCCGAAAATACGTCCTTGATAACGGTCGATGAGAAAAAAGACCAGCAGCATGGTTGCCGTCGAGAGCAGTTGAAATAAAAGGCCCCAGCGGAATACGAGATGTTCTTGAAGCTCTTTTCGCAAAGAGCCGAGAAAGTAGTTGATTATTGCACCACTGCTTCCAGGCGAAACTGCCGTATGGCCCAGTTCTTTTCGGGCAACTCGAGTGAGTGCTGGGTAAGAATGTAGCTGCGTCCGGATTTCCGCGCGCACCAGCCCCTTAGCCAGCCCAGGAAGAGGTCTTTTGACTCCCGGTCCAGATAGTTGAAAGGTTCATCGAGTATGGCGAAGGCAGGCTGATGCATAAAAGCGCGCACCAGCTTTATCTTTTGGAGCATGCCGTCCGAAAGCCGTTCAGTGGGCAAGTTCCAATAATCGATTTTGAAAATATCGGCTTCAGCGATATATCGATCGACGGTTTTACGCGAAAGCGAATAAAGTGACCCAAAATAGTGAAGGTTCTGGCGAGCGGTAAGACGGCGGTAAAAGCCAGCCGAAGTCGAAGGGCAAAAGGCCAGCCGCATCCGCTGCTCATAAGCAGGCAGCCCATCGAGAAATACCTGGCCTGAATCCGGGGCCAGTACGCCGGCGATGATTTTCAAAAGCGTCGACTTGCCCGCGCCGTTTGGGCCGCAGAGCAAAGCACCCGTACCGGCTGGAATATCCATCGAAGCATCGATAAGCAGTGGTTTCGCGAATGCTTTGGAGACTGAGGAGATTCGCAGCATCTTCAGCTCAGTCGAGCGCCCCTTCAAATGATTGCGGGACATAGTGACCCAACAGAACTGTTGCCAGCTGGCCTGCAGGAAGTGCATTTCGCCAGTGCGGGACTTCGGTACCGCGATAAAGAACGGCGTCGCCCATGGCGAGCCGCACCCCGCTCACCTTTCCCCCGACGTCAAAATAGATTGGCCAGCTGTCTGCAAGCGAAACCTCGGGTTGCGAATCAATGAATAGCGAGACGTTCCAGGCGCATTGGTCGCGGTCAATATGCCGTTCCAATACCGCGCCGGAGTCATAAGTCGTTAGAAACGAATACGAGGGTATGAGGTCGCTGGCGGTAAGATCGCGAATGACGCCAAGAAGCCGCTGATGAATAAAGCTCATGAATGGCTCATTTTGCATGTAGGAACGCATGTTCACCACCTGCTCTCGATCAAGTTCGAAATAGCCTTCACTGCGCAGATCACGGCAATAGGAACGAAGCGCGGCGATTTGCAAAGGCGTCAGAACTTCACGCAGGACCACAAAACCATCGGCAAGCAGCTCAGCACGACCATTTTTTACAGCTGCCGCCCAGCGCTCGGACTTGGTCAGGAAATAGTTTTTCGAAACGAGAATTCCGGCCCCCCTGAAATACTCGCGGATATCCCGGTCCAGGCTTGAGGCCGGGCAGCGATTCGAGACAATAGCCTCCAGGGCTTCGAGCTGCGCCTTCGACAACGCGAACGGAAAAAGAATCCGGCTGCCAGGATTCTCAACCCAGGCCCAGGCGCTACTTTCGCTGCTCAAAGGCAGGCCGGCGGAAACGCGTCCCGCAAGCAGTGGGGGCAACTCGGTGCCTTGTAGACAAAGTGTCTCATTCAGCACCAGCTCATCGGCGGCGCAGGGTTCCGTGGTTGAACCATGTTTGGGAAGAAAATCAAGAAGCGGTCCCGAGCCAAAGAAAACCGGGGACGCAGAGTTTGGGCGTGGGATCAGAATTTTCAACTCAAGCAGTTGATGAAAAAGAGGCAACGCCAGCGCCGTGAGACTTTGATTTAACTCGCCTTGAAGAGCAGCCGCAACCAGGAACCGCGCAAGCTCAGGATGCTGCGCCACGCCAAGCCTGTGAGTATCTGCCGTACCATTTTTTGCGGTCGTGGAAAGCTCAAGCCGCACCGAGAGGTTTGGATTCAAAATGAGCTCGGCAGCGGTGCTCTCAGACGAGGTTTCAAGCATCGTATTATGGTAATCATAATCCAAAAAACTTTCCATCAGTTTGGTGATAGAATGAGGCTTGAGGCCAGGAATGGAAGCCGAAGCGAATCACTTGGAAGCCGGAAAAAAGCTAGCGGTGCCGCAGTTTGGCGGCGGCTTGATTCGCTTGCGCGATGTCATCGCTTTGCATGAGAAGTACGATGGCGGCGAGATCCTGCGCGAAAACATCGGTGATGGATTTCTTTGCGCAACCAATCCGGTCTTTCGGAATATTCGCTCCGAGTTTAGACGAAGGGGCTTTAGTTATAGCCTCGAGGACCGCAGAGGCTACTTTACGTTTCCGCTCATGAGTCTTGATGGCGTTATTGCGGACAAAACGGCCCCCTATCGCGATAATTTTTCCTGGCTCACGAAGCTAGAGGCCAGGGCGCCGGGTCAGTTCGGCCTGGAAGATCTGAGGAAATTCGAGCTGCACTATAATTATCTTTTTCACGAGTCCGCTCATTGTGTCGCCCATTCGATTGTACACGAAGGCCATGAGCCAGCCTTTTTTGAGAAAAACGCGGATACCCTTCTTGGAAACTTAATTGGCGAAGCTTTCGCCAACACAGTCGAGGCCCTGTGTTCAGTATTTGTCGTTGGTGACATCGGCGCTTATTTTATCACGGCGAATACCCACTTTGCCCTGGATATGCCAGGTGTGGCTGTTGTTCTGCGAGCTGCGCGCGCCAACGGTTTTGCGGCGACGATCAGAATCCTGCTTTACGGTTTTCTGTACGCGAATTTCCTGTACCGCGAGCTTGCCGGGCCCGAACTGAGTCAGATCAGCCAGCTTGCGGGGATTCCGTCCGATGCCGACGGCCTGCCAGAGCTGACGCGAATCGCTCTTGGGCTTTCTGAAACGTTTCGAACCGAGACCACGATGCTTTATCTGATTCAGCAGGGCTATGATGCGTAGTCGCTGAAAAGCCTCGAGCGCAACCCGGGTGAGCGACTTCTTTCTAACCATGCGAGTGCCGTGGCTGTTCGCGAAAAGGTGGACCTTCTGGTGCAGTCCCTGCTGCCCGGCTTGGCCGAGGTATTCGAATGGAAGTAGGAACGGTGGCTGAGACCTTGTCTGCGACCGTGCGCGGAAGAAGCATGGAGCCGACGCTGTTTGACGGCGACCTGGTGCAGTTTTCAGCATTGTCCCCGGGAGCGGTTCGTGCAGGCGCAATCTATGCTTTCGATGATCCCAACGATGGTTCACGCATCATGCATCGTTGTGCCTCGCGAACAAACGGGGCTTTGCTGTTTCAAGGCGACCGCCAGCCGTGGGGCGAGCGCATGTCGGTCGAAACGCATTATTTCAAGCTTGAGCGAATTCTCGATCGCCGTGTTGAGCCAGGGTGCGCCGAAATCGCCTTCGGCCTGATTCGGCATATTGACGGGATCGGTGACTTTGAGTTTCCAAAAAACACGACGCATGGCTGGCCGTGGGAGAAACTTTTCAAGTTCTGCGCCAAGCACAGAATACTCACTGCGTTTGGTCTTTGCCTCAAGCAGTCGCAGCTGTGGGAACAAACGCCCGCTGAGTTTCGCGAATTATTTCAGCTCGATCTATACCAGGCCACGCAGCGTGCAGAGCGTATTTCGGCCGTGATCGGCCGGGTACGCGCGCTGCTGCCGCTGGGGCGTCTGCTCAAAGGCGCGGCTTTGCGCGACGAGCTTTACCCTACCCCGGTTATTCGAACCATGGCGGATGTCGATATTCTGGTCGGGCAGCCCGAGTTTTTCTCCGGAATCGAAATTCTGGTGGCAAATGGCTTTACGATTACCGACGCCTGGAGACATCAGGCGAAGACCTTTCACGAGGCTCAGCTGACACACGAGCCAACGGGCCTTACTCTGGAGCTGCATCGCGCGGTATTTCAGAAATTCCGGTACAAGTTTAACTCAGCTGAATTTCTACGCTCGGGCGACTCTGTTGACGAGCTGCTTTACCTCTGTGCCCACTCTTTGACCCACTTCGGACAGCATGGCTTGAATTACTGGGAAATTTTCAGGTATCTTTCGATTCGAAAGCCAGACCTTTCGGGTGCGGCCGAACGCGCCAGGCAGCAAGGCGCGCTGCTTGCTTATGTGTTTGCGCTGCGCTTGCTGAAACATTGCTGGAACGCCGATTTTGATGCGGCCGCCGAGGGCCTCTTGAATTCACGGCAAAAGCTGGCATTGGAAACGGCGTCACTTTTCTATATCGATGCGACTGGCATCGAGATGATGAGCTTTCGAAAACGCCTGCTGCAAACCCTGGTAGCCGACGATCTGCTGTCACTGCTGAGATTGGTGCTAGACAAGGACCGAATCCATTTCACGCATTTTGCGAGCTCCTGAATCAGCACGTTCCGGCATTATCGCCGCCGGGGGCGGTCTTTTTGCATCTTTGGGGGGTTGAGCCAGTACCCTTGCAGGTGGCGGCGCCGAGCGAGGGCAGCTTGGTGGGAGTTGCCGAAGTGCTGCAGACACTCAGCACGGCCTGGGCCGGATTTAACACGACCTTGGTCAGGGTTGGCGTTTCATATTTCTTTTTCATGCGTGCTCCTCAAGAAAAGTTACGACATCCTTCGATTTTTTGAATCCGAGGATTTTATAAGGCACATGTTCGACAAAATCAGTCATGGCGTCCAGTACCGTCTCGGTGATGGCAGCGTTCCAGGGCGGCAGGAAAATTTCGCGCAGGATGCGGACCGTGGCAGCCGAGCGCGCTATCTCTTGAATTTGGTTCTCCGGCGTTTTAGCCAAAAAATACATGGTGTCGACGGGACCGCCAGCGTTCGCACCATGCATTAAGATCCCGTGCCAGGGCGTTCCGTAAGCAAAAAACTGCCCGTTTTGCTTCACCACCAGAGTGGTTTCGTCGCTTAGCAACTTATAGCGTTCATCGGAGGCGAAGAACTGCGACAAGGTGCTTTTTCCGGCCCCGGATTGGCCACTGCCAAGTAGGACGGTGCCGTCCGGCTGAAGTATGGAGGCGCTATGAAGCATGAAGCCGCCATATTTGGTGACGGTGTGAGAGATGACCCAAACACCTACGGTCGCGATGAGAAACTCAAGACGGCCCTTTGTGGGATGTGAGCTTAAACAGCGAATGTCGGCCGAATGAAATCCTGGATCGATGACGGCTTCGATGGCGTACTCCGAGGTCAGGCCCGACCAGACTTGAAGAATGATTTTTCCGCCGGGCTGCTGCCAGACGCGCCAGTTCTGGGGCAGCTCAACCGCCTGGTCAGGCGCGGCCGAAAGCGAGTCGGTTGGAAGCAGAATATTGAACCGAACTTGCGCCAAAGGGTTTTCGGGCTTGGTGCGGTAAAATCCTATGCTCGCCGCATGAAGGTCAATTGGCTTTTTTTGGCAGTCCCAGCGGAATTTCAGCTCAAAAGGGCCCGCGTAGAGAGTGAAGTTCATGCTTTGTGGCCTCGCTGTGCATG
>JACQAW010000168.1 GCA_016194725.1 Deltaproteobacteria bacterium | reverse complement strand
GGTGCTGATCAACGACCTTACCGACTCGCTGCCCGTGGCCAAGATGCGGCTTGATCCGCAAACGGCGCAGATCATGGCGTCAGTCGAAACCGAGGCCCTGGTGGGCGCGCAGCTTTTTACGTATGTCGCCGAAAGATTGAAGTCGCAAAAGCTGCAGCGCCAGATTCGGCGCTTTCCCCGCAAGAAGACGCTGTTCAACCTGCGCGTGCGCCACGAGTTCTTCGGCAAAGAGGATTTTCTCACCAATACCGTCGATATGTCCCAGGACGGAATGTTCGTCATCGCCGGCGTGTCACCGCCGCAAGGAACCCAGCTGCGCATTCAGGTGCAGGAGCTGGGCGGCGAGGCGTGGATCGAAGCCGTGGTGCGGTGGTGCGTGCCGTGGGGGCGCTCGACGTCGCACTATCCGGGCTTTGGCGTGCAGTTCAAGTCCATCGACCCCGCGCAGGAGCGCAAGCTTTTGCAGCTCATTGGTCTGGTCGCTTCTGAAATGCCGACGCCCGATGAGCTGGGAAGCTCGTGAGTGGGACTGAGCCTCAGAATCAGCCGAAGAAACGTGGCGGGCGTTTTGGCATTGTGGGCGCTGCTCTGATTTTGATTTCGAAGTTCAAGTGGGTCATCTTCGGTGCCTTCAAGTTTTTGAAGATGGGGGCGACGTTTTGGAGCATGCTGCTCATGATGTGGGCCTATTCCGTTCGCTTGGGCTGGCCTTACTCGGTGGGTTTTGTGTTGCTCATTCTGGTGCACGAGCTGGGACATGGTTATGCCGCGCGACGCCTGGGTCTTGCGGTGGGTGCGCCTGTTTTTATTCCTTTCATTGGCGCGTTCATCGCGCTCAAAGACAGGCCCAAGTCGACCTATCAGAACTTCGTCATCGGGGCGGGCGGGCCGCTGGCCGGTACCGCCGGCGCGGTGGTATGCCTGGGGCTGTCGGCTGTTTTGCCCGGGGTGTTCTCACAGCTGTTTTTTGCTTTGGCTTATTCCGCGTTTATTTTGAATCTCTTCAACCTCATGCCCATCGGTTTTCTGGATGGCGGGCGCATGTCTGCGCCCATTGCGCTTGGTCAGTGGGTCGCGGGGTGGCTGCTGCTGGCTGGGGGCGTGGCGTATGCCATCACCCACCTGTACTGGACGCCGCAGCCCATTGCGATGATCGTGCTGCTGCTGGGGCTTGTGCAGCTGTTTTTAAAGATTGGAAAAGCTCGCCGGTCTGAAAAGGCAGTGGCTGCGCAGTCGCTGGGTGAAGGGGTGCCAACAGCGCCCGTGCCAGCCAACGACTTCGAGTCGCTGACCGCCACCCTGGTGTACTTTGGCCTGGCCGCGCTGCTGATTTTTCTGGTTCATTATTTTCAGCCCTATCGCCACGGCGCAAGCTTGCCTATCGTGGAATAGTCCGCTAGGTGTCTTGCCAGAGGTATTGGCGTGATGATGAGCTTCTGGGTGGCCTTGTTTTTTGCCTCGACCGCGTTCGCGGGCGGGTCTATTGGAGACTTGGGTAATTACAACGTTCAGCTGCCTTTTGACGTCGCGACCGAGGCGCTTTGTTTCAAGAACTATGACCCACACGCCGGCCCCTGGCCGCTCAAGCAAATCGGCGCCAAACATGGCATTTGCCAGGGAATCGTTTCCGTGGCGCGGGCGTTCAAATATAACGCGAGCTTCAACTGCCAGGGCCAGCGCATCAGCCGGGCGCAGGCCAAGGTCAAACTCGACCGGATCATGAAGCTGCACGCCCGGGGCCGTTCGGAGCAGGTAGGGATTGACGGCTACTGCAATCTTCAAGAGTTCTGCGCGAGCAACCGTGCGATGCTCGAATGGAAGGCCACTTACGTCAATGCGGCAATCGCGATTTCGCCGCTGCTGGGAAAAGTCTGGGCCTTTCACCGGGGGGCCACCGCTAAGACCCAGCTGCGGAACATGAAGGCGGTTATTAAAATACGCGACGAGCTCGACGCCGGAAAGACCCCGCTGCTGGCGGTGGCGTGGCACGTGGTACTGGTCACGGGAATGCGGGTCAGCACGCTTTGGAACGGCGACCACCGTGCCGACCTGACCGTGTACGACCCGAATCACAACGACAGCAAAGATATCTGGAGCTACGTCATCGCACGCGACTTCAAGCGCACGATTGGCGAGGGCGCGATATTCGTCATCTCGCCGCGCGGGCGATGAATCGCTCCAGCGCTTCGCGCTTGGATCGGCAACGCCTGTCGTTCCAGCACGGCGTGAACGTGAGCAGCGTTTTTCCGGCTTTCGTGATCGTGATTCGATAAGGCCGTTTGAGCAGCACGCCATGCACATACGTTGCGAAAGCCTCGGCAAAGTCGTCGAACGGGTTCGTGGCGCCGTAGAGTGTCAGAAAGTTCGTTTGCGCCAGCTTTTCGTAAATTTCCACGCTCTGGCCAGCGAGCAAGGTTGTTTTGAGCGGCAGGTAATAGAGTACCTTGGCCCTTAGCGGCATCTGCTTGTCAAATCTGCTGACATATTTGCCACGGCTGGCTGGCGCCACTGGCAGTTGAACCTGCCACGACTGGCTGAAGAACGGGAACTTCGCGGGGTCGGCGACCTCGGTGGGGTTCAGTCCCCACAAGGGAGTCGCGTTTTCACCAATCGAGAGGGCGTGGGCGAACTCGTGCAGCAATATAAATTGAATGGCCGAACTGCGTGTATCCAGATCGGGCTGTTCCAGCCGTGCCTGCAGGGAATAGGGCGCCTCGGGCTTGAACGGGGAGCTTTCTTTCCAGGTCAGCCACTCGTTGGCTTTGCGGTTGAGTGCCGAGATGTCCAGAATCACCACTCCTTTGAGCGGCTTGCGGGCGGCATCGCTGGAATAAACGATGTCGGTGTAGGCCGAACCACCCAAGTCCTTTACGACAAAAATGCCGGCTACTTTTGCCGTTATCATGGCCTGAATCGCTGGCGGCAGGCCGACTATGGCCGCGTGAATGTCGGCAACGACCTCTGGAGCCAGGGCCGCGCTTTCGGGTTTGTTGGGAAAGCCTTCGGCGGCATTGTCCTTCAATAGGTAATCAATAAGCTCCTGCGTCGCGGGGTAGACGCGGTCTTCCAGACGGCTGGTCGCGTAGCGCTGATAGTAGCTGTCGCTGCGCACGACGTGCTGGTTCAGTGCTTCGCGAGTGGCGATTGGGGAAGTGGTGGCGCAACCCGTGAGCAAGACCAAAGCGGCCAACAACCCGGCAGGCATGGTCGCTGGAAATGTTTTTCTCATATTCTCCGATTATACGTTCTGGCGTGGCGGATGCACCCTCTTTTGCGAGGAGGGTTGATCTATGGCGCGCAAAGTCGCTGATTGCCGTGATTTTCCCAGCAAAATGAACTGTACGCTGACGATATCCGGTGAGGAAGATGAAGTGGTGCGTGCGGCCGGCGAACACGCGGCCTCGGTGCATGGTCATGCCAATACGTCCGAGCTGCGCGATAAAATTCGCGCAACGCTGAAAGAAGAGCAGCCACTCGAACAGACGCGGCAGTCGGCTTAACCGTTACAGCACTTCGCCGTTGCGTACGGTGACATTGCCGGTGGCATCGCCGATTTCGACGCGAAATTTGCCATGGGCGTCTTTGGGCAGCCGCAGGCGCAGCAAAAAGCTGCGACTGGAGTAGTCGCCTTGGGTGCGCAGCACTTCGCCGGAGGGGGTAGTGAGGCTTTCGCGCAGAAATTCCCAAATAGGCGGAAATTTGCCGTCGGCAGTGGCCAGACGTTCGCGAAAATCCCAAACCTGTTCGGCTCCGTTTTCAAAAACGACACGTGAATAGGCCGGCGTGTGGGTGTAGATGTTTTCGCCCAGCTTGTCGCTGGCTACGACGACCACCTCATCGGGGCGGTTGCTCAGGCGGCCATCGCCGAACTCGGTTGCCCGGCCATCGGCGCCGACCGCGTAAATCTGCGAGACATCGGGAGGCAGGTTATCGCCAATGAGCGCCGAATAATGTTCCGGGTTCAGGTGAATGCCGTCGGGCGCTACGATGTTGTAATGGGTGTGGTTGTAGATCGTGTCGTCGGTGTCCGAGTTCGGCCAGTGCACCACTCGGCCCAGGCGCGTGCCCTTGGCAATCGTGCCGCCACCCGCGTTCAGCGCGGCAACTATTTCGGCTGGCAGTGAATCGCGGTCGATATGGTGCAGCTCGAAGCGGTAGCCTTGTTCGTCGATCAGCGCGACCTCAAAGTACATGTGGTCGCCGGTCTGTGGCCAGGCTTTCCAGAACTTGGTATTGGAGCCGTCGGCGTTGGTGTTGTAACCGTAGTGGCCGGCTTCGAGCTTGCCGGTAATGGGCGCGGTAACCCACTCGAGATCCTGCACGCGCAGGTCGTCTCCGCCGTGGTAGTAAGCGCCGCCGCCGTAATCCTGAAACTGGGTCATGACGTTGCCAATCGTGTGATGCGCGTCTTCAAACGGCACGGGCCAGGGCAGGGAGTGCGCGGCGTAATCGGGTGCCGAGGGCGCAAGGGCCATTTGATTCGCGACGGGCCCAAAGCCCTGCTGCGCCAGCTGGGCACGGCTCAAGAGCAGCTCGTCGGCGCCGGCAGGGTGGTATTCCTCGGCTTTGTAAAATACGGGCGCCGCGGTGATTTCGGTAACGATCCGGCCTTTGATTTCGCCCGAAGCTTGAAGCCGATCGCGCACGGCCGCCGCGGCCTCGCGCTGGGCGGGCGAATGGAAAAAAACCGCCGAACGATACTGGTCACCCACGTCGGGGCCCTGGCGGTTGAGGGTCGTGGGGTCGTGCAGGTTCCAGAACAGATCGAGCAGCTGAGTGTAAGTGACTGTATCGGGATCAAACTCTAGCTGCACCACTTCCGCGTGCCCCGTGTCTTCGTAGCAGACCTGCTTGTAGGTCGGGTTCTCGGTACGCCCGCCCATATAGCCGACGGCGGTGGCCAGCACGCCTTTTTCTTTTCTGAACTCGTGCTCCACGCCCCAGAAGCAGCCAGCTGCGAAAGTCGCGAGCTCGGTCTTGACGGGGCTTTTGGATACGCCTTTTACGGGAACCAGCTTTGAGGTGTTTGTCATGAGTCGAGCTGTCCCATACAAAACGGGACCCGTAAAGGGGGATGGGCGATGGACGAAATGTTATTTCCAGGTTTAAATAAAATGATGAGAAATGCAGAAATCTCAAAGTGTCGGATCATCATTGCAGACGACGATGCGGTTAATGGCCACCTGATCGAGGAGGTGCTGCGAGCCGAGGGCCACCTTACCCGTTTAGTGAGCGATGGGGAGGCGGCGGTTCATATGGTGCGTTCGTGGAGCCCGCACCTCGTTTTGCTGGACATCAATATGCCAAAGCTTTCGGGGCTCGAGGCCCTGGCGAAAATTCGGGGATTGAATGCCGGTGACTACGTCGGCGTGCTGCTCGTGACCGCCAATACCGAGCTTGAGCAGGTAGTGGCGGGTCTGGACGCCGGAGCCGACGATTATATCGCAAAACCTTTTCGCATGGAGGAGCTCAAGGCGCGGGTGCGCGCTTCGTTGCGCACGAAGGGGTTGCACGATGCATTGCGCCGTTCCAACAAGCGTCTCGAGGAGCAGGCAAATACCGACGACCTGACCTTGCTGTATAATATGCGCTTTGCGGGGCGCCGTCTTCAAGATGAGGTCGAGAAGGCCAAGTTGCATCGGCTGCCAATCAGCTGCCTCATGTTGGATATGGATCACTTCAAGACCATCAACGATCAGACGGATCACCTGTTTGGCAGCCAGGTGCTGCGGGAAGTGGGACAGCTGATTCTCGCACAGCTGCGGACCACTGACGTGGCAGCTCGCTACGGCGGTGACGAGTTTTTCGTCTTGATGCCCGGCACGAGAATTAAAGACGCCGTCGAGATTGCCGAGAAAATTCGAAAACGCATCGAGGCCCATGTCGTCAAAGCCGGCGAGCATTCCGTTCGGGTCACGGCAAGCTTTGGGGTGGCCGGTACCGAAAGCGGCGACGTGGCAGGCGGATTAAGCGCCAAAGAGCTGATTCGCTCGGCCGACACCTCGCTTTATAGCGCCAAGAGCAAGGGGCGAAACTGCACCGAGACCTTTGGCATCGTTTGATCCGGTTGTGGAGGAGCCGTCAGGTGGGGGCGAGCTGGCTTTCCGGCGCTAGATTCAGCAGCTCGGGCCGGGCCAGGCGCCGGCGTTCCTGCGAAAGCGGATTGAGGATGGTTTCCCTGGCGTGGGGACCGGAGTCGAATTCGTGATAATAAACTTTCAGGCTCGTCAGGTCTTCGGCGCAGTGCCAGATCATGCCGGCGCACATGCGGCAGGGTTTGAGCGTGGAATAAATTCGCGCTCCACGGGGCAGCCCGCGCCCGGTTCGCTGGCAATAGGCTTGCACCATGTTCACTTCGGCGTGCAGGGTTTTGTTTCTGGCATTCGTGTTCAGGCCCCACGACAGAATTTCTCCCGTGGCCGCCACCAGCAGCGCCGCGATGGGGCGGTCGCACTCGTGACGCTGCTTTTCGCGGGGAACGGTGGCAGCGAGTTGCAGCGCGCAGCTCATGTATTGTCCATCCGTTCTGGCCGTTGCGTCGTCACCCGCGAATGCCACGGGCGGCGTTGCCCACGTTGCCGCGGTAGCGCGCGGGTGCAGCTGCACGAAAGACAGGCCAGTCGGTAGCGGGCCCGCGTCGGGCAGGAGGGGCGCGGTAAGCCTTTTTGCGGTTACCATGGTCATTCCCCGGCACATCTCAGTGGCCTCGACCGTGGCGTAGATGCGGCTGCGCACCCGCCGCAGAGCCTGTGAGGAATCGTGCTCATAGATACCTTGGATCAGGTCGACGATGACCGAGGACGAAATTAAAGCGGGCGCATTGGCCGCGCGGCGAACATAAAATACGGTTCCCAGCGACTCCAGGAAAGCAATCTGGTCATTCTGCGTGGCGGTGAGTCCACGGGCAAGGGCCCGGGCATGGGCAAGCGAAAGCATGCTCCAAGAGTTAGCAATTCCTCGGACCTTTTAATAGTGGTGAGTAGCGATTCCGCAGTTCCAGTCGAGCTGGTGAAGCGCCACGGCCAGAAAATAGTTTTCCGTGCAGGGCATGTCATGCGCACCCATGGGCATGTCCCCACGGTTGGCAGCCCTGCCGGGCAGCTGGCAGCCGGCGAAATCCCAGTAAAGCTTCGTGTGAGCATACGTGTCGTACACATTGGGCTGGCGCCATCTTCCGGACGGCGGAATATTGATGGCCTCGCGAATTCCCATCAGCTCAATCTTCGTATCGAATGCCCGGTAATAGATATCCGGAGTGATTTCGGTTTTTCGAGCCAGGTCATAGGTCGTGCAAGATTGCGTCGAGACTCGGGTCAGCGGCTGCCAGCCTTCATCCTGAAGCAAGGACCTGGCGCCGCCGAAGCGAATGGGCTGAACTAAAACCGTTTCCGAGCAAAGAGTCAGGGTTCCTGGTCCCTCGTCGATACGCGCAGTGATGGTGTTTTCGCTGGGTGCCCAGGGGTCGTTGTTCGTGCGGCATTGCATGTAGAAGTAATCGGGGGAATCCATGGGATCAGAGACGCAGTCGGCGCTGCCGGGTGAGGTGAGATCGTGGTAAAGCGCCATGCGGATGAGCGCCTCGTTCTTCAGACGGCTTCTCGAGATCCGGTGACTGCGAGTCGTCGACGTGGTGGCCGGGGTCGAAGCGCAGTCGGCGCCTCTGGCTGGGATAGGGTCGTTGTTCGGAGCCTTTCGCATCAGCGCCAGATCTTCCAGGGATATTCCCGGCCTTCGAGCCAGGTGAGCCACGGCCGCAAAAATGCTCTGGTGAGTGGCCTGGTGCACGCGATGCGCCTGGCGGGCTAATTCCAGGTTTTCGGCGTAGGATTTTTTCAGCGATGCTATTTCTGACTGGCAGGCCGCGGTCACCTCAGCCGCGAAAGCCGCGGGCGAAGCGAGCGCCAGGAGCAGGAGTACGAAGAAAAATTTCGAGGTCATCCACCAATGAAGTTCAATCGCCGTGCCAGGACGGGTTGTCCGCCGGTACCGGAAAAAGGCTGGCAACCCCAGGGAATGTCGATGAATGTGGCCGACAGTGAACCGGACAGAAGGGGGTGGTGCGGCAGTGGGCTGCGCCACGAGAATACTATATGTCTTGGACAGTCGGGACGGCCCATGGCCAGCCTCTGCCCGGCAAAAATGTCCAGGTACTCGAGTGTCTGCCACCAAGTGACGAAAAGCTTTAGAATGCCCAGGTCTCTTCCTGAACGGTATCTTTACCTTTGTCTGTTTCTGCTCGCCGGGGTATTGGCCTATGCCAGCGAGTGGGGGCCCTATTACCTTGCCGCGTTGTTTCCATCCGAGATGCGCGTTGTAGGGCCGATTTCGCAGTTTTCGATTCCCTGCACCGACGCGCCACGCGGCCAATCGGTTTGTCGCGCGGCTTATCGCGTGCCGACCTCGGTGTTGAAAGGCTGGGAGTCCCGAGGTGCCCTGGGCCTGGGCGTGATTCTGTATACCACCGAGGCGGTTTGCGTCGAGACCGGCAAGAGCGTTCCGCTGCACAGCACTGCCGACGCCAGTGGCCAAGGTACCGACTATCTGAACTCGTATCAGGTCTACTATTACTATGACAAGAGCTGCCCGGGCGATCTCGTAATCAAGGCCTGGGCCCCGCCCACCTATAGAAGGTACGGTCACGTGGGCGCGCCCATGGTCGTGGGCAGCCCCGATCGCGTGCGGCAGGTGAAGGTTCTGATCGAATTTTTTCTGGGCGGAGTTCTGCAAATCATCGTGGCGATTTTTCTCGCGCTCGTTTTTTTCGATCGCCAGCTCGTCATTATCGCGCAGGAGCGCGACTCGCTCGCCGCACCCGAAAAATACGCGGCTTTCTGGATCGTATACATGCTGCTCGTCAGCAACGTGTTCAATATGCTCATGCCCGTGAGCATCGGGCAATACGTCGGAAACAAGGCGCAGCATATCGTGGCGTGGAACGCGTTTCCGGGTATTCTGCTCTATCAGCTGACACTGGGAAACGAGTCGCGGGGCTGGCTTCCGCGGCTGCCCGGGCTGCTGATCGCACGCGTGCGTTGGGTGCAGCTTTCGCCGCTGAACATGATCTCGCTGCTGGTGGTCTGCCTGCCCAGCTACAATGCGGCGCTGGCGCCGATGATAGCGACAGTTGCCGGAGTGGCGCTGGCGCTGGGTCTTTATCGCCGAGATCTGCTTTTGGCGGGCTTTGCGCTTTGCGAGCTGCTGGACGCGGCAAAGCTTTTCATGGTGCCGCATATGCCCATGTATTACATGACCATGATTTTCGTGTTTCTGTGCTTTGCCCAGGCGTTTTACCGGCGCGTGCAGGCCAGCGCGAGAGTCTTTGAAACCTTGAAGTGGACGCAGCGGATTGTCGAGAGCTACCACGAAGGCGGCAAGATCGCGCAGCTGTTGCGCGCGTTTGCCGAGCAGTTCGGCATTCGCGCCATCGCGATCAGCCAGCGTGGGAAAGAGGGAGGCAGCACCCTCGAAGCGCAGATTCGCGGACCAACCGGATGGAGTGTCCTTACTGACGAGCGCAGCACGCCGCTGGCCACGCTGGAGCGCGAGGTGCAGGTTGAAAAGTACGTGCGGGCCTCGCTCGGAAAATTCGGCTCGTGCCTGAACCACGGCGCAAGGCTGTCGTTCATGCGCCTGGAGCAGGATGGCGCCGAGATCGCGAATCTGTTGATTGCCGACTATCCCAGTGACTTGATGAACCACGAGGTCGAGCGGCTGCGCTTCAATACCTCGAAAGCTTTGCTGCTGCCCTTTCTTTCCCGCGCGGTGGCGCAGAGAGTGGCCTCAGAGGCACTGGCCAGATTTTTGCCCGATGGCGTGGCCGAGAAGCTGATCGAAGGCAAGTCGATTCGCGAAGACGAAACCGGCTATCTGTTCATGGTGGACATCAAAGGCAGCACTCGAATTGCCCGGCGCTTTGGCAATGACCACTGGGCCGAGTTCACGGCCGCGCTTTCGAAAGACATTACGGCGGTGGCGCGCCGTTACGGCTATACCTTGCAGTTCGTGGTCTGGGATGCTTTTTACTTCACCAAGCCCGGTATGCAAAGCGCAGAGGCGCTGGCCGAGACCGTGACCTTCGCGAAAGAGCTGCATGAGATATTCAGCGTCGCGTGCACGCGCGCCTTCGGCGAGTTTGCCGTCCGCCAGGGGCCCAGCGCACGGTTCTGTCTGACCTGGGGCGATACCACGCGCGACGTGCGCGGCGGCCACAAGTCGGACTGGACCATCGTGGGTAAAACCATGGCCGCCGTTTGCAAGCTCGAGCAGGCGTGCAAGGACCAGGAGGGCTGGCTGTTCGCGTCGGCCACCGCGCTGGTCGATCCGACCCGGCCTTGGGTGATGCTCAGGCGGGTTGTCAATGCCACCGACGAGGGCATCTATAAGAATGTCGAGCCCTGTCAGAACGGCCAAGCCGGGCAACCCCAGCTGCCTGAGCTGGAAGCCTTTTTGGCACGACCGCGAAAATCAGCGGCCTAATCAAATCCGATTCGCCCCAACTGCCGGTCCTACTGAATGTCGAGGCCAATACCTGATGACTTTGCCCCTGGAAAAATATTTCGTTACGCCGCGTGTTTGCGTTTTTTTGTACGCGGGCCGGTGGTGGAATATTTTTCGGCAATCTCGAGCAGCCGCTCGCGGCGCCCGGAAGCGATTTCAGAAGCCGCGCGGGCCAGGGCCGCGACCAGCGAGCTGGGCAGCCGATCCAGGAATTCCTGGGCGGTGCGCATGCCGGCGCAGACTTTCTTGGCTTCCCGGACGTAGTGCTCGATGCCTTCGGCGCCCAGGGCTTCGTAAAGGTAGGCTGCGATAGGCGAAGCGGTCGTGTCAAATCTCACCTCGCCGCTGCGCCCATATTTCAGAAGATTCAGCACGGTATGGTCTTCGTGGGCCACCTGGATGAATGAGATCGTCGAAAGCGCAGGCAGATAATCCTGAAGCTGCCGTTCATTGGAATCGGCGGCTCCAGTGAAGTAGGCGATGGGCGTATCGCCGCCCGTATGCTCG
>JACQAW010000167.1 GCA_016194725.1 Deltaproteobacteria bacterium | reverse complement strand
GTGTGGAACCAGCCGTCCGGATCGAGAACTTCGGCGGTAGCCTCGGGGCTCTTGTAGTAGCAGCGAAAAACCTTGCGGCTCTTGACCAGAATTTCGCCGTCTTCGGCGATCTTGATCGCGACCTCGGGCAGGGGTTTGCCTATGGTGCCGTATTTCATCTCGTTCAAGGTGTTCACGGTGACCGCCGCGCAGGTTTCGGTCAAACCGTAGCCTTCGAGAATCGTGATGCCGCAGATGCGCATGAACTCGCCGATATCGCGTGGCAGCGGAGCGCCACCCGCCACGCAGAAGCGCACGCGCCCACCAAAGCGGGCATATATTTTCTTGAACACGAGCTTGCGGGCGATCTGATACTGCGCCGTCTCGAGCAGATTGGGTTTTTTGCCCGCCCAGATTTTTCCAAAATAAGCGCGTCCCACCTTCATGGCCCAGTCGAACATATTGCGTTTCGAAGAGGACGAGTCGTCGATGTTGGCTTTGATGCGGCTATAAGCTTTTTCGAAAATGCGAGGTACCGCGAACAGCATGGTAGGGCCCACTTCGGCCATGTTGCCCAGAAGCTTTTCGATCGACTCGGCATAATACACTTTCCAGCCAAAATGATAGCCGGCCATGCTCTCGATTTTGCCGAAGATGTGCGAAATGGGCAGAAACGAAAGCACGGTGTCGCTTTCGCCGACGTCTTCGCTTTCGCTGGCCAGCATTTTGTCGACGTCCTGGATTTCCGAGGTCAGCGCGTCGAAGCTCAGCACCGCGCCCTTGGGCACGCCGGTGGTGCCGGATGTATAGCAAATCGTGAAAATATCGGTAGGTTTGACTTCCATCAGATTGCGGTCGAATTTTTCCTGGTCAGCCGCGCGTTTTCCCAGCTCGCGCAGGGCCGCCAGCGAAAGCAGGTCTTTTTGCTCGGCCAGCTGTGGCGTTCCGACGAACGAGAACGGAATGATTTTTTCCACCTTCGGCAGCTTGTCGCGAATCGAAAGCACCTTCTCGAGTTGCTTTGCGTCCTCGACGAAAACAAAACGCGCCTCGCAGTGGTTGATGATGTACGCCGTTTCTTCAGGCGTGTTGGAGGCGTAGACCGGTACGGTGACGCCACGCGAACCCAGAATGGCCATATCGGCAGCGGCCCATTCTATGCGCGTGTTCGAGATCAGGCAGACGTTTTCGCCGGGCTTCGAGCCGAGCTCCGTCAGGCCCAGTGAGATTCCCTTCACGTTGTCGTAAAACTGTTTCCAGGTTACGCCCTTCCACTGCGTGCCTTCTTTGGTGAAAAATGTTTCGCGGTCGGGCTGGCTGCGCACCCGATTCAAAAAAGCCTGAGTGATCGTTGGAAAAACCTGGCGTTTGGTATTCGTCATAGTAGCCCCTTGCTTACCTTTTGGACCGCTTGGTCGCGGTTTCTATCTCTCGCTTTGCGTCGCGCCGTTTGGAGTCTTCGCGGCGGTCGCCCTTGGTCTTGCCTTTGGCCAAGGCCACTTCGACTTTAACCCTTCCTTTTTCCCAGTAAAGCCGGATTGGAACAAGCGTAAAGCCCTTTTCCAGAACGGCTCCCATGAGTTTACGGATTTGGCTTTTATGAAGCAAGAGTTTCCGCTTGCGCAAAATTTCGTGGTTGGCGCGATTTCCATGGGAGTAAGGGCCGACATGCATCGCATGAAGGAAGACTTCTTCCTTTTCGATTGTCCCAAAGGCATCGTGAATGTGCACCGTTCCGGCACGAATGGCCTTTACCTCAGTGCCTTGAAGCACCATGCCGGCCTGGAAGCGCTCAAACAGGGTATAGTTGCGCGAGACGTTTTTATTGGCGGTGATGAGAGATTCCGCTTCGTCGGTTTTCTTAGCCATCTTTATTGACGATTCCCATGGAAATGATCTCTTTTAACGCGTCCTCGACGCTGATTCCGACGTCCTTGACTTCGTTGGCGGCTATAGTGAGATAAAATCCCGAGGTGGGATTCGGCGTGGTGGGCACGTAGATCTTCAAGAAATTATCGCGCTCGCCGGTTACGAAGGCCAGCGTGTAAAGCCCTTTGCGCGGATATTCGATTTGCACCACGCGCCTGAAGTTCTTCGAACCGCCGGAGGTGAATGTTTTCAGCAGCTGCTCGAGCGTGGAGTACACGGTGCTCAGCACCGGCACCCGCGCGACAAAGTGGCTGATGCTTTCGAGAATTCTTTTGCCCAGGTAATAACGTGACACGAGGCCGACGCCCCAGACCACCACCAGTATGAAGACCAGCACTCCCAGCGTGATCATGAAGTCGATAAAGCCGACCGCCAGCGGATCGCGTAAACCAAAAGATACGCGTGGGCGCATGCCATAGGGAATGATGCGCGAGACGCTCATGAGCAGATTCCACATCCAGACGACGATAAACAGCACGGCCCCAATCGGCGCCAGTACCAGAACCCCGGTAATGAGGTTGCTGCGAAAGGATATGGATTTGAACATCAGAAACTCATCGAAAGAGAGAAGCCCCCACCGGCAATGCCGCCGCCGATGTCATAGCCCGGCGAACCGACCTTCGTCGAGCCCGAGGCCCCAACCTCATTGTTGGCTGACTTGGTGATGTGTTGGGTGACGAGCACGTGGTACTGCGCGTGCAGATCCAGGATAATCGATTTTTCAGTAAGCTTGGCCTTCTGCAGATCGACGCCGATACCCGCGGTGAAGGAATGGCGTTCGGGATCGACAAGGTTACCCGGGCCGCTGTTGTCGGTGATCGGCGAGGGACGATGCCAGTAGCCGGCCCGCAGTGTGATAAGCTCGAATTTCTTCTCGAAGGCGGTTTTGAGCACAATGATGTTCCGGAAGGTCGGAGACGTATTTACCGAGTTTTGCAGCGTCGGGCCTGAGCCCAGGTCGGTGACGACCAGCGTGGGTGTTTCAAAGGCCTTGTATTGAAACCAATCCGCTTCAGCGGTGACGAACCAGGTTTCGCCGATGTGATAGCCGACGGCAAAGTCGAACTCGAGTGGATCGTAATAGATCGTGCTCGAAGAGTTCACGACCAGCGGCAGGTCGTTGGTATTGCCCAGCAGCCGGGCATGCGCATTCGTGTCGATGCTGACCTTCGAACGATTCGGCAGGCGAACAGTGCCGCCCAGCTCGAGTGGTTTGGGGTCGGCGTAAAACGAGAAATACGGCGCTACGCCCGGTTTGATGGTCGAGGCGAATTGCTGATGACTGGCGGAGTTCGCCGACGAGGTTACGAAGACGCTGGTCGTGGCGGATAAATTTGTCGAGATGGCCAGGCCCATTCCCAAATGCAGGAACGAGAGCGGCGTGGCGCTCAGGCTGCCGTAGATCTGCGGGCGCTGGGTGCGCGAGCGATAGCTGACGTACTCGGGCAGGAACGGGTCCCCTGTATCGATGTAGGCCACGCGGGTGAGTGGCAGAAAGGCCACCAGTCCGGCTGTCAGATTTTTCCAGACATCGCCCATGTTCAGGCTGATCGCGGCGGTTTCGCCCAGGTGATCCAGATACGTGGTGTTGTCGACGTCACCAATCACGTCGCCGGTCTGAGCCGTGGTGGAGTTATTGGCAACGGTGATGCCTTTGATGTCCAGGAAATGCGGATGCTCATATGAGACGGCCAGGCTGACGTTCAGGCCCGGGTGAAGGCTGTTGGCGCCAGGATTGTAAAAAGTGGCGTTACCATCCGAAGTGCCGCCGAGCATGGTATTGCCCATGGCGCTGGCGCGCGACCCGTATCCATAGAGCTCTCCCGTTGAAGCGTGGCCCACGGCGGAAAACAACAGGCACGCGACTGGTGCCAATAACGTCAGAACTCTCAAATTCCCTCCCCGGAAATTCCACGGTAAAGCCCTAGAACCGTTTCTAACTTTAATGTCTCAGGACGTTCGGTACCAGAGATGCCAAGCTTTGGAAAGAGTTCGTGTTTTTCGTTTGGAACCATGTTGCGAATCATCTTTCGGCGGTGGCTGAAGAGCATCTTGCAAAAATGCTCGAATTTCAGTGGCTCCCTGAGTCCTTGGGTGAGAGGCAGGGCCAGGGGGCGAAGTTTCAGCACGGTGCTTTGTACTTTGGGTGGCGGGGTGAAGGCTCCGGGACCAACGTCAAAAGCGACGTGGACCTCAAAGTAACTTTGGATGAGCAGGCTTAATGCGCCGCGTTCGGGCTCGCCCGCTGGCGCGGCCATTCGCTGCGCTAGTTCTTTTTGAACCATGACCACCGCGCCGGACAGGTCATTGGAACAGTGGCAGAGGTTAGCCAAGATCTGCGACGAGGCCGAGTAGGGCAGATTCGAGGCGACGAAAAGTGGAGTCAGGGTTTTTTTGCGCATGGAGTCAATCAGCTCGGGCAGTAACTCAGTGGCCGCATCCATGAAATGTAATTCGGTGTCAGGTGCGCCCGCGCGAATTTCCTCTTCCAGATACCGATCGCGTTCGACCAGGTAAAATGGAAGCTTGAGCTCGGAAGCCAGTGGCGAGAGTACGCGGGTCAGCGCAAGTTTGCCGGGGCCGATTTCGAGCAGCGAACAGGGCGCGCGTTCGGCGGTCTTCATTTCGGCCGCGACCGTGGCGACGATTTTTTCAATGGTCGGTTTGTGGTGCAGGAAGTTTTGTCCGAGGGCATGGCGTCTGGTTCGCATCATTTCACGAAGAAAAAGCGTTTGCGGCGAGCAGAGCGTCGCCGGTAAGGGTTTCGCCGCGTTCGAGCATGAAAAGGCCACAGGCGCCAATCATCGCGGCATTGTCGGTGCAGTACTGGTGCTCGGGAAAAAATACGGGCATGCGCACGTTTTGTTCCAGCAGCTCGCGAAAGCGCGAGTTTGCCGAAACGCCGCCCACGACCGCCAACCCGCGCGCACCGGTTTCGCGCAGGGCGATTTGAATTTTTCTGAGCAGTGTCTGCACGATTGCCTCCTGAATCGAGGCGCAGTAGTCGGCAAGCTTTGTTCCCTGCGGCAGCTTGGCCGGGTCGGGCGTGGTGCCCCAGGTGGCGCCCGCGCCGTACGGCTCGAAGCCTTCCCTTTTCAGCGTGGTGGCCACGGCCGTTTTCAAGCCACTGAAGCTGAAGTCGAGATCTTTTTTTCCGGCAAGCGGGCGCGGGAAATCAAAGGCCTTCGCATTGCCGCCTTTGGCGGTTCGATCCAGGTGCACGCCGCCCGGATAAGGCAGGCCCAGCAGCTTGGCGCATTTATCAAACGCCTCGCCAGCGGCGTCGTCGCGGGATTCCGAAAGTTTTTCGGCAAGCAGGGCCTGCGGTGGCAGGTTGCGGATCAGATAAAGGTTCGTATGCCCGCCGCTGACCAGACATGCTACTAATGGAAGCTGAGCCGCGCTGAGTTTGTCGCAGCTGGCCTGCCCGTCGATAAAGATGGAATGCAGATGCCCCTCGAGATGGTTCACTCCAATCAGGGGGCGGCCCAGCGCGTAGGCAATGGCTTTTGCGCTTGAAACGCCTACCAGCAGCGCACCGATCAAACCCGGGCGTTGCGTGACCGCGATGGCATCCAGGTCTTTGAAACCCGTTCCCGATTTTTCGAGCGCCTCGTCGATGACGGGCGAAAGCATCTCGAGGTGGTTGCGCGAGGCTACCTCGGGCACTACGCCCCCGAATCTGCTGTGCAGGTCGATCTGTGAAAAAATCACGTTTGAACGCACGGAGGCGAAGCGCGAGGTGCGTTCAAGCACCGCGGCCGAGCATTCATCGCAGCTGGTTTCGATAGCCAGTATTCGCGCCATATCTGGCACGCAACCTACTAAATCGAGTCATTCAATGAAAGCGGTTAATTCCTAATCCTTGGGCAGGAAACGCTCTTTAGCTTGGCCTGGACCAGCTCGGCATCAAGTTTTCCGTTTTTGTACCAGCCCGGTGCCCGGTCGGGCGTATGGCATTGCACGCACGTGGAGCTGTCGATGGCCTTGGTCAGCAGCGTGGCACCACCCATGGGATGCCCGCCACCTGCCTTGTGGCAGGTCTCGCACTGAACGTTCACAAAGGCTTTGGAAATTTTTCCCAGTGCCTGCATGTCCATATTGGGCAGCGATTTGACGAAGCTGGCGGCGTCAATGGGGTGTCCCGCGCCGTTCAGGACCAGCTTGTTCACGCCGGTCCAGCCGCCGGGCTGCTGGGCACCTACGGTGTGGCACTTCAGGCAGTCCAGATTTGCAGCCTGTTTGGCCTGCACCAGCGTGGCGAAGGACTTGAAATGCGAGGTGGATTTGTAGAAGGCGTATTGTGCCGTGTGGCACTGCGCGCACTGGGTGAAGGTTTGAAAGGCGATCTCGTGGCCCGTTGGTTTTTCTGTTTTCCTGGGGCCTGCGGTGCCCATGAGCTCTGCATCGGTTTCCTTGTTGATACGGGCAATTTCGGCTTTGCCGTCAGCGACGACTTTATCCAGGATATTCAGATTATCGGGTTTGGAGTCAAAGCGGTCATCGATTTGAAACATGCTGTTGGTGCCATTCACGTACACGCCAATATGCTGCCCGCGAAAGCTGGGCTGAAAAATCAGCGTGTCGCCGATTTTTTCGGGACTCATGAGAAAGCTTTGCGTGTGCGCCCCAAAAATTCCATCGATGCCCGTTACTTTTTTGGCCAGCTCCATGTCGTGGTCGATGCCTTCATGAGTGAGCGCCAGGATAATGTCGGCACGCCCACGCAGCTCCTGAACCATTTCGGTTGCGGCCTCGAAATGGTCTTTGGCGAAAATCTCCGGTGGCAGAGGCAGGACTTCGTCGAACAGGCCGAAGATCGCTACTTTCTTTCCGCCTTTATTGAGAATGACATACGGGGCAAACATGCGTTTGCCCGAATTTTTGTAATAGAGGTTTGCTGAAACGATTTTGAACTTGGCTTCCTTCGCGAGCTTTTCGAACGGCGCCAGGCCGTCGGCGAAGTCCAGGTCGCCGGGAGTCATGGCTTCGACTCCAAGCGCGTTGTAAGCGGTAAGCAGCACGTGGGCCTGATAGTTCCACTGCTTTTCCAGAAACGGCGGTACAGGCGCCGACTGAAAAAACAGGTCGCCGCTGTCGATGATGAGCTTTTCCCCAGGCACTTTCTGCTGCACGAAATTCCAGCGCCGGTTCACGCCGCCCGTGGGGTTGCTGCGGCAGCCACAGGGCTCGATTTCACCGTCGATATTGGCGGAGTAAACGATGCTCACGCCGGGTATCAGATCCCGGTCCACTGTCTCGGTTATACCGCCCGGGTGCGAGGAGCACGACACCACGGCAAGCGTGGCAATGGCCGTAAGAGCCAGATTTTTGATTTTCACTCTTTAACCTTTGCCCGTGCTTTTTTGGCTTCGGGCGATTTTGGGTAACGATCGATGACTTCGTTTAAGAAGCCTTTGGACTCTTTTGCCTTGTTCAAATGCTGAAACGAGAGCGCGATGCGATACAGGCTGGCCGGTATTCGTGGGGACTTCGCGAACGCTTCCTCGACCTTCGAATACTGCACGATGGCTTTGACGTAGTTCTTGCTGCAGTATTCAGCTTCGCCCAGGCCAAAATGGGCCTCGGAGCCTTCTTTGCCCTTGGCGCTTTTATTGAGCAGCGAGCGAAATTTTTCAGCGGCCTCGTCGCAGCGCTTTTCGCTCAGCAGCTGATTGCCCTGGGTGAGCAAGTCGGCAGGCGGAGTGGCCGCTTCTTTTGCGGCGGCGACTTTTTCATCCTTCAGGGCTTTGATTTCGGACAACATTAAAACCTGGTTTTTTTCCAGCTCGGCCACGCGCCCATCCAGACGGGTGGTGTATTCCTTCAGCTCGGCGAAGTTGGCGGTGCGCTGGGTATGGTCCATTTCCTCGACCTTGCCCGAAAGGCGCGTGACTTCATTTTTAACTTCTTCCATGTCGTAGCGGCCCGGCTTCGCGCCGGGAGTGGCTCTGGGGTCATCTGCGGATTCGGCCTGGCCCTGATCTTGTTCGCTCTTGAGCTGGGCCCTGGTTTTCAGGCAGGCGGTCAGGCTTATCGCAAGGCACACCAGCATGACATAAAAGGACGGCTTGATGAATTTCATAGCTTACATACCCTCATCAGATTTTGCTTTTGTTTTGGGTTTTGTACCCGAAGCCGACGCTTTATTCCCAGCATCAGTATTATCTGCGCTTTCAAGAAGCGAGTCCATTGGCGTCATCTGCAGATCGGGCAAATCTTTGGAAGGCAGGCTATCGAGGCCGGATTTTTCACGTATGCCGTTGGCGCCAACGGCTTTGACTTCGCTCGGACCAGAGTACATGTCTTTCATCGGCTCCGCTGCGATATCCTCAACCGGCCCGCCGCTCTTGCTCGCCTTTCCGCTGTATTTAATCATATCGGAATAGCTGGTGCCTTTATTGGGCGTCAGGTCAGGCGGCGCGGGATCGGTGGAGTTGATGATGTTGTTTGGGCCACTGCCCGTGGCAGGAGTCAGTCCGCCGGTGGCAGGGCCGATGCCGTCAGGGCCTTGCTACTAGCTTCGGGTGTTGCCCCGCCCAAGCGATAGGCATCAAACTCGGCCTGCTCGGCCAGCCGGGTGGTGCGTAAGGCATGCAGCCGCGCATTTTCAAAATCTTTGAGGCGGTAGTCGCGTTTTGCTTTGAAGTAGTTGTCGACGGCGCTGCGGTAAATTTCGGGAACAAGGGAGTCGGCGTTGAGGTCTTTGGCGGCTTTCAATGCAACTTCGGCGTTGGACATTTCTTGGTTAGGACGGGTGGCGGTCAGCGCGCAGCTGACGCCACCCATACAAAGTACTAACAGGGAAACAACGGTTGCCTTGAGGTTTCCAGATTTCACTTTTCGGTGACGCGGAAATTCGCTCTACGGTTTTTCGACCAGGCGGAATCGTCGTGGCCCTGATCGACTGGCTTTTCCTTGCCATAAGAAATCGTGGTTACGCGGTCCGCAGCCACGCCATGGTCGACAAGAAACGCCTTGGCAGCGTTTGCGCGGCGTTCGCCCAGCGCAATATTATACTGAATGCCGCCGCGTTCGTCGGTGTGGCCTTCAATTTGAATCTTGAGATTGGTTTTGTCTTTCATGATCCCGGCATTCGCATTCAAAGTTTTCTTGGCAGCGGCATCGAGAGTTGAAGAGTCGTACGCGTAGTGCACGGTTTCAAGGCCCATTGCCTTGCCGGAATCGCTATCAGCCATATCAGAGCTGATGTCAGCGCTCGTGGCTTCGGGGCTGGAAGGCGTTTCTGCCGCAGGCTTTTTCGGTGCGCAGGCGCTCATGGAGATCGCGGCGATTGTGGTGGACAGGGCGGTAAGAATTGTAAGTATACGGTTTGGGGTCTTCATAGCGTGGATGCCTCCTAAGTTGACTACTTAAATTGTTTCCTTACTAAAAAAATAGCATCAGCTGGCGATCAGTGCAATGGCAAGTATCGGAAATGCAAAGAAGAAAACGGCCAGGCAGTACCCCATGATGTCTCGCGCCTTTAACCCCATAATGCTGAGCAATGGGATGGCCCAAAACGGCTGGAATAAATTACCCACCATATTGCCGTAGGCGATACCCATGGTGGTCAGCCCCACGGGCGCCCCCAGCTGTTTTGCAGCCTGAAGCATGACCGGTCCCTCGATGGCCCATTCACCACCCCCTGAGGGAACGAAGAATTTGGTCAGGACGCTCGAGATGTAAGCAAGAAACGGCAGGGTGTGGCCGTTCGCCATCTGTACGAATATTCCTGCGATGTCGTGCCCCAGCCCGGAGTCGCGCATCATGCCCATAATGCCGCCGTAGAATGGAAACTGCAGAATGATTCCTGCCGTGCCCCCCACGGACTGTGTGATGGCTCGGGCATATTCCAGTGGATTGCGATGCAGCACGATACCCACCATGAGGAAAAGAAAGTTAACGATGTTGTGGTTCAGGTTCAGGCCCTCACGCCGAAAATATTGCAGCAGCAAGATGGCGCCCATGGCTCCGATGGTTGCATTGGTCAGGTAGCTGCGCTCAAGCTTCTCAGCGAACGTTTTGGCCTTTTCTTCGTGAGGACGTGCACGGGGCCCGTCCGCCAAATCCACATTAAATTGGTCAACTGTACGAATATTCCGACGGGGCATCAGCAGCGAAATGACGATGGGAATGATGACTGCCAAAAAACAACACGTAATCAGATTGCGGGTAAGAAAAATCGTTTCTGAAAGTGGGATGAGCCCGATTTCTTTAAAAAGAAAATGACCCGGCGTATTAATCAGGAGCGGCGCGGATGCGGTCGTGCCTGCATGCCAGAGCAACATGCTCATGTAGGCGGCGGTTCCCAGTATAGGATAGTGAACCGTAATTTTTCGTTCGTGAAACGACTTCGCCAGCTCACGGCCGGCCAGGCTGGCCATGACCAGCCCGAAGCCCCAGTGAATCCAGCCCAACGTCACCGAAAATGCTGTCAGCATGATTACGCCGGTGCGCGCGGTTTTGGGAATGCTGCAAAACTTTTTAATCAGGCGCCGCATGAAAGCGGCTTCGGCGAT
>JACQAW010000166.1 GCA_016194725.1 Deltaproteobacteria bacterium | reverse complement strand
CAGAGGTCGAAACTTCTTTCATCACCTGTTCGCCGGCATTTCCAGCGGCCGCGCCCGCAGCCACGCCTCCGCCAAACGAGCCGAACAAAACGTTGGCCAGTGACCGGTTCATCGCGTTGCACATGAGCAGGGTCAGAAACGAGCCCGCCGCGCCCACCAACGTGCCGGCGATAATCATCGCCATATTATTCATCGAAAAACCGGTCAGGGCAGCTGCCAGGCCCGTGCAGGAGTTGAGCACCGAGATGACCACTGGCATATCGGCGCCGCCGATGGGCAGAACCTGGGCTACGCCCAGAATCAGCGACAGCATTGCCAGCCCGGCCATCCACAGCACTCGTGGATTCTCACTGTCCAGCACCGAAACAAGCCCGTAGTGGGCCACGCCGTAGCTGTAGTACAGAATACAAGCCAGCAGCACGACATTCAGTGTTTTTTGCAGGGGCCAGCGCACGGGTTTCTCGGTAATCAAGCCCTGCAGCTTGCCGAACGCCACGATGCTGCCCGTAAAGCTGATGGCGCCGAAGATGATACCCAGTACGATGGGGGCCGACATCATGACCGCAGCGATGCAGGGAAGCCCGGCGTAGGTGCCGGCGTTGATTTTTAACATCTCGCTCAGCGAAATCAGCAGCGCACAGGCGCCACCCATCCCATTGAACAATGATACCATCTGCGGCATCGAGGTCATCTTCACGGTGCGCGCGAGCTGCCAGCCGGGCAGGGTGCCCAGCACGATGGCCGCGATAATGAGCGGTATGTTTGCCATTCCGCCGACCAGAAAGGTGCCGCCAAGCGCCGCGCCCATTCCCACCGCCGCCAGAATATTGCCCGAACGGGCCGTGGCCGGGCTGCTGAGCCGTTTGAGGCCCACGATGAAAAGAATCGAGGCGATGAGGTAGCTGAGTTCCGCTAAGTTCATCTCACTTGTTGTCCTTGGGCCTGGCTTTGAACATCTCGAGCATGCGGTCGGTAACGACAAATCCGCCGACGACATTCAGGGTACCCAGAACTACGGCCAGGAAACCCATGACTTTGAGCGAAACGTTGTCGCCCGCCATGCCCAGCACGTAAACGCCGCCGATAAGCACGATGCCGTGGATGGCATTGGCGCCCGACATCAGCGGGGTGTGCAGCACGGTGGGAACGCGGCCGATGACCTCGACGCCGGCGAATACCGCGAGAATGAAAATATAGGCCATCGCGAGCGCGCTCATTTTTTCTCGCCTTTCTTGATTTCACCCGCATTGGTAATGCAGGTTTCGCGGAAAACCTCGTTGTTCCAGTCGAAGGTGAACCCTTTTTCGCTCACCAGCTCGGCAATCAGCGTGGCCAGGTTGCGCGCGTACATGCGGCTGGAGTCGAGCGGCATGGTCGCGGGCAGGTTTGTGGGCGCGGTTATCGTCACACGATGCTGCACGATGGTTTCGTTAGCCTTGGTGAGCTCGCAGTTGCCGCCGGTTTCGCCGGCCAGATCGACGATAACCGAGCCGGGCTTCATATCCTGAACCATCGCCTTGGTGACCAGCAGCGGCGCGGGCCTGCCAGGAATCTGCGCGGTCGTAATGACGAAGTCGGCAAGCTTTACGCGCTCGTGAATCAAGGCGCGCTGTTTGGCAAGCAGCTCTTCAGAGGCCTCTTTCGCGTAGCCATATTTGTCTTGGGAACTACCTGGTTCGCCCTTTTCGCCAAGCTCGACAAAAGTTGCGCCAAGGCTGAGCACCTGCTCTTTGACTACCGGCCGCGCATCAAAAGCTTCGACCACCGCACCCAGGCGGCGTGCCGTGGCAATGGCCTGCAGCCCCGCAACGCCGGCACCCAGAATCAGGCCCTGTGCCGGGCGTACCGTTCCCGCGGCCGTGGTGAGCATGGGGAAAAACTTGGGCAGCAGCTGCGCCGCCAGCAGCACAGCTTTGTATCCGGATATCGTCGACATGCTGGAAAGCGCATCCATGCTCTGCGCACGGGTGATGCGCGGAATGGCATCCATGCTGAAGCTGGTGACTTTCGCTTTGGCCAGCTGCCTGACGAGGTCGGGGTTTCGAAGATGCCAAAGAAACGAGATCAGGCCCTGGTTCGCGCGCAGACGTTCCAGCTCGGCGGGGTTGGGCGGCTGCACTTTGAGTATGCAATCCGCGCCAGCAAAAACCGCCGCGGCGTCGGCGACGATTTTGGCGCCCGCGGCTTCGAATTCCTTGTCAGGAATAAAGGCGCTTTCGCCCGCACCGCTTTGAATCAGGACGGAGTGGCCCTTTTTGGCCAGCCCCTTCACTGTATCCGGAACCATCGCGATACGGGTTTCGCCCGGCTCGCTTTCTTTGGGAACCCCGAAGATCATTACGTTCTCTCGATAATGACTTTTTTAAGAACGATGTCTTCCTTGGGTTTGTCACGGCCGTCGCGCGCGACGTTGGACATGGCGTCCAGCACTTCCTGGCCCGAAACGACTTCGCCAAAAACCGAGTGGCGGTTGTCGAGATGCGGGGTAGGAACGGTGGTGATGAAAAACTGGCTGCCGTTGGTGTTGGGGCCGGCGTTGGCCATCGACAGAATACCGGGCTTGTCGTGCTTGAGCTCAGGATGGAATTCGTCTTTGAAGCGATACCCCGGGCCGCCCGTGCCGGTGCCGGTGATGTCGCCGCCCTGGCACATGAACCGCGGAATGATGCGATGGAAGATGGTGCCGTCGTAGTACGGGTTCTTCGATTTCTCTTTCGTGTGCGGGTGCGTCCACTCGATGGTGCCTTCGGCCAGGCCGACGAAGTTGTCGACAGTGGCGGGCACCTTGTCGTGGTGCAGGCGGATTTTGATGTTACCGAGCGATGTTTCCATATTTGCGAACATGTCTTTAGCCATGTGGCCTCCTCTAAATTCAGGTGTGCGGTTATTTTTTTACGTAAAATTCTTTGGAGTCTTCAGTCAGCTTGAGCGTGTACAGCTCGCGTGCGAGCTCGCGCATCTTTTGCAGATCGTCAAAGCGCTCTTTATTGTAGCCGTCGTCGAATACCTTGGGCTCAAGCGAACCCAGCTCGTTGTGAATGGCGGTAATCGCCTCGTCGTAGCCCATGGATTTGGCCATCTTCATGTACTTCGCGCGCGTCTGTTCCGGTGAAAGTTTGCTCATCTCGCCCTCGCTTTATAAGTAGGCGAGAAGATACATAAACGAACCCACTCTTTCAATAATATTGACGGCGAATGCGATAGGTTTATTCTAGGAGACATGAAAGACATCCAACTGCTCAAAAAATGCTATTTATTCGAAAACCTGATCGACGACGAACTGGCGACGATTGCCGAAATCGTGAAAGTCCGCGATGTTATTCATGGCGATTACGTTTTCGACGAAGGTGCGGCCGCGACGTCGCTTTTCGTAATCAAGCACGGCACTATCGAAATTCTCAAGCGCAGTTCGACCGGAGGTGACGAGCAGTCGGTGACTCAGCTGTCCGCGGGCAGTCATTTTGGTGAAATGTCGTTCATCGATAAAGAATCACGCGCCGCGGCGGCGATGGCCAAAGAAAACACGAAGCTTTTGGAAGTTTCCTTTGAAGGTCTTGAAAAATTAATCACAACGCAGCCGGTCATAGGAGTGAAAATATATCGCTCGATGGCGGCTATTCTTTGCCGGCGCATTCGCCAGACGACCAATAATCTTTCATCGCTCAAAGAGCTCAAGCTCAAACACCTGTGAACAGAAAACTACTGCTTCTGAACGCCTTGTTTATTCTCGATCCGCACGCCAGCGCGGTGCAGTTTCACGCCGTCGCGGCCCTGCATGCGTTCGAGGCCAAGGTGCCCGACCTCAAGGGCGAAGCCAGTGTGGACAACGGTTTAGCGTCGGCTCATGGCAGGCTTACCATGCAGGTGCGAACCATCGACACCAACGTCAGCCTGCGCAACACCGAGATGTTGAAGCTGCTCGAACCCGATAAATATCCCGAAATAACTTTCATTTTGAAGTCGGCAGTGGCGCTGCCCAATGTGACTGACGACGGTCGAGTCATTGAAGATCTGCCGGGCGGCGAAACGAAGTGCGCGCTTCACGGCGAACTGGTTATTCACGGCCACACCGCGGCGGTGGAAGGAAAAGGCAAGTGTCAGGACCAGGGCGCAAAGGGTTGGACGGTGACGGGTGACGCGCCCGTCGACATGACGGCCTTTGGCATTGCGCCGCCCAGGCTGGCCTTCTTCACCATGGATAAAATGGTGACCGTGAATTACATGTTAGTTTTCCGGCAGCGCTGAATCGCGCGCGATGTTTCGTGCCGCTTCTTTTTCCAGTAAGGCCTTGAGATCGGCGATGGCCTCGATGGCCTCGATGCGGTCAGGCGCCGGAACGGGCGATATCTCGATGGCCTTTTCAAAATAGTCCTGGGCGCGCCTGTTGCTGCCCCCTAATATTCCCGGAAGTTTCTGCTCAATGACTCCCAGCATGCGATAAGCGCCGCCGTAGGCGTAATGCGGGTCGATTTTTATCACCTCGTTGAGGTGGTCGCGCAGATCGCCCAGCGCGAAAAACATTTTGAAGATTCCCACCGCATGACCGTAAAGCGCAAGGTCCAGAGCGCCCCAGAAGTGGCAGGCGGCGCATTTTTCGTCGAGCTTCGCGCCGGCGAAGCCCGCGTCGCGGCCTTCGGCGTAGATCTCTTTTCGCTTGTCATCATCAGAGGTAAGGCGAAACCCGACGAAGTAGGCAGCCATCGCCAGGCGCCACGTGCCGGCAACGTCATTGGGATTCTGCTGATAAAGTTCGCGGTAGATGCGCAGGGCCTCGCGGGCCTGAATCTCGTCGAAGCGCGCGCGAAAGGCGACATCGGCGGCGCGAAAACGCAGCTCGGTGGGGCCCAGGCTTTCGGGCTGCGCGGCCTCAGGATGTACAATTCCAACTATTTTTTTGTGGGTGGATTTGGTTGTCGATGTCGCCCCCGCGCTTATGGAAATTGCGAAGAGGAGAGGAATGTAAAAAACCATCCTCATTACTGAAATTATAGCAAAATCCGCGATTTCGCGTAATTGGCCTGTTTTTTAAGGGTTTTTCGCTGAAATTTAAGCGGGGCGGATCATGTCGAAAAGGTCGGTCATGCGGGCATAGACGCTTTCGCCCAAGCGCCCAACGGCGTGCAGCTTTTTTACGTCAACGATTCCGTCGACCAGAAGGGACTCGCGGACGTGATAGCAAACAATTTCTCCGATGACCAACGACGTGGGCACGTCGCCCAGCTCGACAATTGTGCGCAGCTTGCACTCCAGATGCACCGGGCTTTCGGCGATACGAGGCGAGGTGACGATTTCGCTCGGCACCGGCGTAAGACCGGTGACGTCGAACTCGCTCATGTCGGGCGGGTAGCTGCCGCTGGCCATATTCATGGCCTGGGTCAGGTTTTCATCGACGATATTGATCACGAAGTCGCGGCCTGATTCAATATTGCGAATCGTGTCTTTCTTGGAGTCACCCCTTCGGATGCAGCTGAAGGCGATCATCGGCGGGGACGGCGTAAGCCCCATGAAAAAACAGAACGGTGCTGCATTGGGAACGCCGTTTTTATTCACGGTCGAGACAAAGGCAATCGGGCGCGGGGCAATCACACTCGACAGCAGGCGATAGGAGTCCCGCACTTCAAGCCCATTCGGCAGAATCTTCTTCATCCGATAATGTTCGCACAGAACGTGGCGTTTACAAGACTCCCTTACTCCGAGTGGCCGACGAAATGATAAGGGCGGGCCGCGGTATCGTCTTTCTTGGTGTCTGACTTTTGAGCTTCCTTGCTGTTGTCGATCACCTGCGCGCTCAGGTTCGTGGGCTTATCGATTTCCTTTTTCTTGAGCTCATCTGCGAAAACCATCGTGCCCATCATCATGCCAACCATAGCAAGGATAACCGTCGTCTTCGTTTTCATATTCAAACCTCCATGTGTGAACTTCAGATTTTCGCCGGATTCCTTTCCGACGTCTCGACTTCTAACTATTGCAGGGGCCGGGCCAGGTTTTAGCTCGGCGCATTTTATCCGGCAGAGTTCGACAAGTGTCGAAAATTACAGACTTGTTGAGCCGGGACGAGGCGGTGCGATATGATACCGACCTTTTTTATCGGTGCCAAACAAGCCCGTGGAAGTGACCTAATATTGGAACAGATCGATACCGGCAAAATCGACCGCAAGCCGGTGGGCCTGGTTCCAGTCAAAGGGATGGCGCAGCCCATATGAGGCGGCCACTTTAAGACGTTCAAACTCGGCGGTGCGCTGAACGACGTAATATTCATAAAGAGCTTCAGGACGACGCCCCAGCAGATCCAGAAGCCGGGCTCGCGTAAATCGTCCCAGTGCGATGTGATGGTGAACCACGGCACGCGAGACCTCGTTGCTGCCATTGGTGGGCGGAACGACCAATCCCGGATCTTTGAGTGCATCGTTGAGATCGCGCAGCAGCGATTTTAGCGCGTGACCGGCCAGGGCTCCCGAGCGCAGCTCTTCCCAGACGTGCAGATAAACGCCCGGCCAGCGGCCCGGCAGCGACGGCGCCGACTTTGCGGCGTCATTGGTCTGCTGAACGTATTCGCCTAGGAGCGACACGCGTTCGCCTGGGTTCTGAGCCGCGTGCTTTTTGTTGGCGCCTTGGCGAAGCAGCTCGCGCAGCTTGACGCCGCTTGCGCCCAGCACGTCTTCGGGCAGCAAGGTGATTTCGGCTTCGGTAAGCTCGGGCTCGTCGGCCGAGCGCAGGTCGGCCCATCGGTATTCGACATACGTGTTCTCATTAGGAGCACGCTTTTCCGATCCTACGCCCACCCAAAGCCGCCGGTGCGAGGCGTCCATGATGACCGACTGAATGTTGTCGAGCCGGGCAATCGTTCCGCCAGCCACTCGATGAGGTGGGCTGACCTCGTTGGCAACGCGGCCCATTCCCAGCATCGGGGCGAGCCGGTCGGGAGTTGCCCAGCCCGTTGTTGCGCCCGATTGTGCAAGGCGAGCCAGGCGGCTGGCCCGTGAGAAGGAGTCGAGCCAGCCGCCGGGACTGAAAAAAATCTGGTGGCTGGCCAGCGCGGGCGAGGAGACATGGTTGGTCTGGTAAAAAAATGGCTCGGAAGAACGGCGAATCGCCACCTCGCTGGCCGAGGTTTCGATGACCGCGCGGTCGCGCCCCTGCGAAAGCACGTAGGCCCAGCCGGCGGCGCGCGGCATTCCACGAATGATCTGAATTGCGTCATCAATCGAGCGCGAGTTGCGAATGACCTCGGCGCTCGTGATGGCAACCGGGGTGCCCGACGACTGGGTGTCCTCGAGCGTGAGCTGGTGGACGGCCAGGGTCAAGCCGGCTTCATTGAACGCGGTAATTCCGGGCGCATGAATTCCCAGTGCGGTTACTGAAACATAAGCCAGGCCTTCATTCGGAATGACATGTATGACAACGGCGTGCCGGTCCCAATATCCCACGCCGTCGTAGTCCAGGTTGCGCCCGTGCAGCACCGACGAATGGCCGGAGTTCCAGATGATCGAGGTGCAGCCGAAGCTGGGTGGCAACAGTGGCGAAAGCTCGGTGCCGTACAGCAGCGAGGCGACACGCAGGCCGGCATCGGGCAGCACCAGCGCATCCCAGACCTCGTCTTCGTCCAGGCCGGCTGCTTTGGCGAACTCGGCGTAGGCCGCGCGATAGCGATCGGGCACGAAATCGATCATCAGATTCCTGACCAGGTGCCGGTAAGCCCATCGGATGAACGTGCGAGCCAGAGGCAGGTTCTCAAGAGTCGCATTGTGCGCTACCCGGTTGTCGAAAACGCTCCCGAAGTAGCGCAGGGTTTCTTTGGCTTCGGGTAGTTTTGCCAAAATAGCGCCATGGGCCCGGGCCACGTCTTCGATCGAGCCTTCCAGGTGCATGACGGGTACTGGAAATGTTGCATCGTACCAGCCGCCCTCGACCCTGACAATTCGATCGGTGTGGGCTGCAAGTGTCGCAGTTTCCATGCAAATTGTGAGAAAAAGCCCCAGGCGGGCTTTTGCAAGCCATTGTTTCATTTGGACTTTCAGGTAATTTTTGCCCGTCTTCAGTGTTTACTCAGAATAATATAAAGTACTGGGAAGGGGTAGGGCGTGAAAAAACGAAGGTTTTCAATATTTTTTATCGTGTTTCTGTCGATGCAGTCCTTGGCTTTTTCCGCTGACGACGCCAATAGCGCCATTGGGCGCATTACGTATCTGGACATGAAATATTGGGGCATGCGCCTGAGTGGCTCGGGTGGCGAGCGTGAAGCCTCGCTGAACGGAAAAATCTACGAGCACGACATCATCCAGACCATCGCGCATCAGCACCTGGTGGTGCTGCTCGAAGACGGCACCGAGCTCTTAATCGGTCCCAGCTCACGCATCGTCTTCAAGAACTGGCGCGGTCGCGACAGCGAAGGGCGGCGCATCAGAAGCATTCAGTTCGCGACCGGCATGATGAAGGCGAAGGTTCGAAAAATCTATTCGCAGGAAGAGCCGTTTCTGGTCGAGAACAAGAACGGCGTGGTTGCGGTTCGTGGAACCGAGTTTGTGACCGAGGCAGGCTCTGGTGGCCGCTTGGGACGACTGGCCCTGACCCAGGGCGAACGGGCCACGCGCAACTCCGAAATCGAGGTGCACACCCTCGAGGGCGAGGTGCACCTGGCCCGCACGCTGAGCCAGCTCAAGAACGCCGAAACGCGTGTCGCAATCACCGCCGGCCAGACTTCGCTGGTGCGCACCACCATGCAGATTCCGCAGCAGCCTCATGCTTTTGACGTCACCAAGTTCACCACTTATCTGGCCAAAGCGTCACCCGGAGTTCAGATCAAAATCGTGAAAAACACCACAAACGAGCAGCGGGCATCGTTGGCCTCGAACGCCGCAGGCAAGTCGACGACCAGCTCGCCGGCCCAGCCCAGCTACGCCAAGACCGATGCCAAAGCTGAAGCCAAGGGACGTTCGATTGCCAGCGTTTCCGGCCCTGGTAGCTCGAGTGCGGCCACAACGGCGCAGTATGAGCGCCGCAAGTCTGCAGCAGGCGAGGCCGCCAAAGACAGGCCGCCCGTGGGCGTGGGCAGCGGCCATTTGACCACCGATGGGGTTCATCAGGCGTTTCAGGGCAACGAACAGGATATTGCCGGAGCCACACGTTCCACCTCTGCCATCTCGTCATCCAACGGTGCGCAAATCGGCGGTGAAAACCGTCGGACCGCCACGAGCGTAAATCTTCCCAGTCCGTTCCGCGCGCCAGCGCGCGTAGGCCCACCCAGAGCAGGGGGCGGTTGAGCCTGGAGTTACCGCTCTGGCTTCTTCCGCCGTTGCCTTCAGGCAATATTTGCCCGTATTCAATGTTTACTCCGGATCGTATAAAATACCGGGCAGAGGTGCGGAATATTGAGATTAGCTATCGTGCCCAGACTGACAATTTGCCCGCAATGCGGTGATGATTGGACGGGCGCGACATTGGTGCGCCGGCTCGAATTTTGTCCGCGTTGCGGAAGTCCAGTAGCGGGTTTCGGGTTCGATCCGCTGATAGCGCCGGTTTATAGTCGGGGCGTGATGCGGGTCAATAAGCGGGCGAAGCTGGTCATTAGATCGGGTGTGCTGGGGATAGGAATGATCGGATTCCTGACCGGTCTGCTTCTTTGCTATGGCGGATGGATAAGCCCCTCGAATCTCGACGTCGTACAGCTCTGGGTATCCCGACTGGGGGGGCCTTTGCTGCTCCTTCAGGGAGTGGTCTACAGCTGGCTTCCTTTCAGGCGACCACTGGGCGCCACGATTTTGCGGTTTACGCCTCGCGGTTAATCGACTACAACACTCAAAGTCAGTAGTGTCTTCCCAAAATGTCGGGACGTAGCGCAGCCTGGTAGCGCACCTGGTTTGGGACCAGGGTGTCGGAGGTTCAAATCCTCTCGTCCCGACCATTTTTCGACAACTCCAGAAGCAATTGAAGGCTGCGAAAGTGCGGAGCCGCCTGGGATGCTTGTAGCAGCCCCTGAGTCGAAATCTTCTCGCGCCGTAGATCAAGAAATTCACTGATAAAATCTGGTGGAGACATCCGGGTCATTTGTGGATTGGACCGCCCGGCCCGCTGCAGTTCATCAACGCCGGCTTGCCAGTTGCCACTCAGAATCAAAACATGTCCAAGGTTGAAATGCAGCTCAGCCGTGTCGCCGTATTTTTTTGCGAAGTCTTTCAGGTACATTACCGCCTCAGTACTGCGCCCAAGCGCAAGCAAGGCCTCTATAGCCACATAGAGGGATCGCGGAGGCCAGGGGTTACGTCGAAAATCATCGAGTGCCAGATGTAACGCCTCATCGAGCTTGCCTCGTCTTAGAAGAGACGTCGACAGATTGCCCGTCGCAAAATGGTTTCCGGGGTCGTAGCGCAGTACTTCGCCATAGAAGACATCGTCATTGGCAAATGTTTGCACCTTCTTGTAACTCAATGCCGTAAAGGCCATGATGAGGGCAGTGGCTGCCGCCAACACCCCGGCCCCCCGGATTGAGCGCAATAAAGAGGCAAAACACAAACTGACTCCGACCATAGGGAAATACATATAGCGGTTAGCTACGTCGCAGAATTGTTGATGGGTGTAAGGCACGAAACCCAGGATCGGCAAAAGGGCAGCCACTGCAAAGAAAAACCCCGCACAGAACTGCGGCATTCGCCGGCGTAATCGCACGAGAGCAGCCAAAAACACGGCCGAACCAGCCGCGTCAAGCCAGAACGGCGCCGCATGCCGACGAACCTCGGTAAGCCGATCACCGTATTCGTGTGGCAGAGGATGCGGCAGTATCGTCTTTTTGATGTAAAACGAGATGGCATCAAGAGCGGCAAATGGACGCACCCAGGGAGGCGCGAGCGTACCGGGGTTCAGCTCGGCCTGATATTCCGCGGTAAGCAGGGTCAGTATGATTCCTGCAGCCAGCCATGGTGCGGTCGCAATAAGGCAACCGCGCCAGTCTTTTTTCACAACCGCACCTAAGAGCACGCCCAGAAACGGCAAAACGATCATGTTTGGTTTGCTCAGAACAGAGAGCGCGAAAGCGGCCGACGCTGCCAGATACATTCCGTAGGACTGCAATTCCAAAGTATACTCGGAATCCTTGCGTCGCAGCTGAATATCGGCGCGAAGCAGCGCGTGAAGCGCAAGCAGGCCGAATGATGCCGAGAGAACATCCTTGAGGCCGGTCACCCAGGCAACGGTCACCGCTTGCAACGGGTGGCATACGAAGAGCAAGGCGCCGAGCAACGCTATAAAATCCGGATGCCGGCCCGGCGGATTGTTCACGGATGGCGTTTTCAGGATGCTGCGCAGAAGGGTGAAGACAAGAACACCGTTAAGCCAGTGAAGAATCACGTTGGCGGCATGAAACAGGAACGCGCCTGGGACCCCTGATGTCACTAGCGCAATCTTACCCAGGATCGCCCACGTCGTCAGGGTTACCGGAATATACAGCTTCAGATAAAAACCACTCCAAATCCTCATGAGATTCATAATATCCAGAGGACGAAGGTAAGGATTATATAGAATATTGAAATTATCATCGCCGGTAAGGAGCCCGAAGTGCCTCGTCTGCGAGAATATGACCGCGCAGACGAATCCAAGGGCTAAAACCACATAAAAGCTATGTAGTTTCATTTGATTTTCCCACCCTTTGGCAATGACCTTAGAAACCGGGCGGTAGCGGTGGCCGCTATGGATTGGGCAAGCGAGTTCGGGTGTGAGTCGATGGTGTGCACCACGAGAGATCGCCCCTGCTCTTCGCGTACGAACGCCGGCAAAAGATCAGTCATCGAAATATTACGCGCAGCCGCCAACGAAGCGATTGTTTGGTGAATGCGGTCAAAAGGGTAGTTCTTAAGCTCGTAAATCAATGGATAGACGACGAGCTGAAAATCGATTCCGGCCCGCTGCGCCTCATCCCGCATGGCCGCAATCCTATTGAAGGTGGGTATGATCGCAGGATTGAGGTCGCGGTCGAAAATATCCAGATACCATTCTATGGTCGAACGCCGAACAACCGTGTTCAGAACCCTGTTGAGCAGCAGATCCGCAAGCACGGACACCTTTGAGGCCTCTGCCAGAGCCGCCCACGCCGCATTGGGTTGCCGCTGCCACCTCGACCAGCGCACATTCATGAAGTCATCAATCCGCCTTTCATGGGCCGCAAGTTCGGGGACCAGATACGGGTCATTCAAGACGAAAACGTATATGACGCGCGAGAAATGGAAACGCTGATTTTCCGCCATCGCCTTTTTAAACTCACCCCAGATTTGATCGATGTTCGCGCCGATTTGCGCGTAGCTGCGTACCCTGACCTGCATAAGATCGGAGGGATGATGGTCACGAAGAAGATCAATTGCGCGTTCGGCTGGAATGGGATTCTTCAGAGGCGCAAGAGCCGGCTCAAACTCCGCCGAGCCGGAGCTCGCAAGTTTCAACATCGGCACCACCTGCTTAAATAACTCTCGATCTTCCTCGCGACGCAGATCGATCAGCATCCCGGTTCCATTCTCAGCCGGATAACAATCGACTCCGAGAGCGTAATTCGGAGCAATCATTAACAGACGGTCATAATGCTGAGCCGGGTTCACGAAAATGCGCACCAGCACTTCGCAAGCGGCAAGCCCCAGCACGATGCCGGCAAAAATAGCGGCGAGCGCCACAGCTGGTCGTGATTGGTCGCCGCGCGCATTCGCCATTCTTGAAATATAGCCTTAAGGGCTTGGATCTTCAATCAGCATTAGTTTCAAGGAGCTGTAATTTCCGGTTTCAACAGAGAAGCTGGACTCCCGAAAACCAAGGTCGGTGACCCACTGGCGAATCGTCGGAAAAAGCTTCGCATTCGTTTGCGAGTCGACGATCCAAACGCGTCCAAGGCTCAGGACTTCGCGCCGAAGCAGCTCTTCGCTGTCCTCATCCCGCGGATCCCATTGCTCCAGCTGAATTCCATAATGCTCGAAGTAGGGCGCTCGCAGCGCAGGCTTGCTCATCGTCAAGACGAGGCCCGGGTTCCGGTGGACGATCTCAGCGGCTTCCCGCCAATCCTCCTTGTATGGAACATAGGCCTTCGGCAGTGCCGCCAGCGCGGCAGCGAACAAAACGACAGCAGCACTCCATTTGAATTTCGTGCCCCACGCGGAATCGAGCAAGGCCACGCTTGCCCACAATGCGAAAGGCGGCACGACATTGATTAGATATCGCTCGAGCAACATTCCACGCTGGAAGACGAAGCTGGCGGCTGTCATCATGGCCATCGGAAGTAAAACCATCGCGGCGAGCGTTAGCCGTTCACGCCGGCCTTTCGCGGTAAATTCACTGGCGATCACGATGCAGGTGAAAGCTATCGCGAAAATCCACGAAAAACCGAAGAGCTTGCCGACGAGTACGACCGGATAGCGCGACGATGCCTCGATCGCGAATTTCGCCTTTTGCCAGCCCAGGGCGTCCCATTTTATCCACCAGAGGCAGCTGGCGCCAATGCCAGCAAGGCCGCCTGCCAAGGCGAGATGCGCGATCAGTGTCTTTGGCGCCTTTTTGGGGCGCAGAAGGTAGCGACCGAGAAACAGCAGCTTCTCGCTGAACAGGGGAACTACGGCCAGGTAATTCGTGGAAGCGACGAGCGCCACGCTTGCCGCATACAGCTTTGCGCTGCGATTGCCGCAATCGAGGTAGAGACGCATGAAATAGAGAAGATTGACCGCCGTGCAGAATTCGTAAAGCGCATACATCCGGGTCTCCTGAGCATAGTTGATGCTCAGGCAGGCCAGCGCATGAAGGGCTCCGGCGCAGAGCATGCCTCTTGGTCCCCGCAGCTCATGACCCGCTTTCATCACGACGGCGGTCGCTCCGACGGAAAAAATCACGGACAAGCCGCGTGTCGCTATTTCAGTGATTCCAAAGAGCGAAACCCAGAGTTTCAATAGCGAGTGGTAGACCGGTGGGCTGTTATCCCAAAGAACTGAACCCCATTCTGGTGACCTGGCATAGCTCAAAGAAAGCATTTCGTCGTTCCAGTAGCTCGAACGACTCAATGCGTAGCAACGCAGAGCCAGCGAAATGGCAAGTACCAGTGCCGCGGCTAACCCTTTAACGGTTAGCGAGCGAGTAATCATTTGCGAATGCTTGCACCAGCGCCTTTGACGCCTCATTTACGGGCGTTTTATCGTCGCCGAAAATAACGACAGCCGAACGGTTCCACGTTGAGCCCATCAGCTCACTCATGACCACGCCACGATCGACACTGTTCATTCTTTCAACGATCTGGACGGTTACGGCTGCCGCGTAAAACTTTCCAGTAGAGTCGTTCAGGTTCTTGGCATTTATGGCGACCGAGACCATGGGCGAATGAAAGTCATCGAGCATCTGGATGCCGTTGTTTTTGAATTCCCGCCTTAAAATGAGTCGAAGCGCATCAGCGTCCACGCCAGCCTGCAATCCTTCTGGATTTATCGCGATGTGTAGATATAGCGACTTCTTCAACCCTTTAAGTTGGTTTTTGAGCTCTTTCGAATACGTCGGTTGATGCGACGGCGCCGGTTGCTTTGTTTTTACCGGCTCAGCGCCAAGCGCTACCACCGCGAATAAAAACAGACTCGGAGAAAACCACTGTGTGAGCGACATGGGTTTTACTCTACCGAGTCCCTGCTGGAAGGTCAACGTCACGGATCCAGGGCAGCAGGGATCCCACGCCTGCGAGTGCGTAAAACTGGCCGTGCGGAACCTGATAGTATCGTAGCACTGCGTCAAGGGCGCCAACCGAAACTCCAAACACGATTTGCCAACGTCGCGATCTCGGGGTTGTACCGGGATCGCTAATCATGTGGAACGTGAACAGCAATATCGCGCTGCCAACTGCGGGGCCTACCGTAAACCACGCGCTTGCTCCGGTAAGCCACGCGCGCAGCGGAGCAAGCAGGAGAAACGTGAAATACCAGGAGAGCGCCACTACTGTCTGCCGGGCATAGACGACCGTAAGCAGGCCGAGCAGGCCAAAGGCGACCGAGGGCCAGAGGTAGCCGCTGAACAGGTCGGGAATGCCCGAAGTCGAATAGGGAAGAAAAAGCAATGCACAGGCGACCCCAAAGCACGTCGGATTGAAGTAATGTCGCCCTTGGTGCACGAAAAACGCCTTCGAAAGCGATGCGATGGCGGTGACGATAAGATAATTTTCCCAGTATTGGGCATCGATGAGAATGCTCGCCGACAACCCGATAATCACGGCGCTCAGCGGAAAGACAATCTTTCGGTAAACTGCGATGCCGACGATACAGTCGAGCGCCACCGCGAGAAATACGCAGCCGACAGCAACCGCGTGCGGACGTTCCAGGCCGTAGTACTCGCGCGCGATGAACGAATACACCGCGAGGATCGCGATCTGAAGATAGCGGGCATCTCTCAGGGGCGGAATTTTCGGAAGGGAAATCGAAATAATGTAGTCTTTCATTCCGAGTCCTTCCCTTCGACCAGCGTATGTATTTTTCCGGGATCCATGCCGTGGTGGCTATCGACCTTTCCCGAGGGCCAGCGGACGAAAACGTCGAGAGGCTGCACCACCGGCAACCCAAAGTGGATTCTGGGGTCTGAGTTTGCGAGAAACCCGCTCTTTCCTGCCGTTGCCCAGCGAAACTGCGGTGGCTGACCGGCCTGGCGAACTTCCACGCGCGCGCCTGCGCCGTCACGATTTGAGCGTGTGCCGCGCAACGCGAAGGCCACCCAGTGTTGGCCTGGCACGACGGTGTTTCTCAGAAGATGAGCCTGCCCGGTGCGGGTGGTGACAATCAGGTCGAGGCTGCCGTTGTTGTCAAAATCGATAGCCGCCACGGCGCGGCCGTCCCAGGCTTTGGTGATTCCCGTGAAACCGGACACATCGCGAAAGCGGTCGCCCCTGTTCCAGAATACGCAATCGCTCACGCCGCCTGCGAGCGATCGGCCCTTGAGGCTCGGCCAGTCCGGAAGGTCGGCGAAGATTCCGGGAATGGTCATGCCCGTGCGCCGTATGAAGTCAAACATCGGAAAATCCGACTCGACGTTTCCCGTAATCATTCCCGCGGCGACGTACAGGTCTTCCTTTCCATCCAGGTCGAAATCAGCGAAGAGGGCACCCCACGACCATTCGCCGCAATTGTGCACACCGCGCGAGTAAGCCTCGTCGTCGGCATGTTCCGAACCGGTGAAGTGCCAAAGAAAGTTTCCATGTTGCGGGCTGAAGTATCGAGTGCTCTCGTTAGACACGTAGATATGCGGTCTTCCATCATGAGTAAGGTCGCCGAACGACACACCCATGCCGGCGCGGCGGTCAACCAAACCCAGCACCGTACCGGTGTCGATGTGCGCCAGCTTTCCCTCGGTCGCATCGAAAATCTGGTCCGGCCCAAAGTCATTGGCCACGTAGATGCGCTGAGTTCCGTCTCCGGCGAAATCGGCCGCACCGGCATCCCAGCTCCAACCGGTATCAGAGCCGCCACGCGACGCCGTCACGTCCTCGAAGGTCCCGTCGCCGCGATTGCGATAAAGAGTATTGTCCCCGCCATTGCGCGACCACGAGAAGTTCTCGGTCCAAACCCTGGGGCCACGGGCGAGAAGGTGAAAATAATCGATGGCCTTCCAATAGCGTACGACATACAGGTCGAGTTTTCCGTCGCCGTCGAAATCGATGGGAACCGCAGTCACGGCGTTGCGGCAATCGCCCAGGCCCGATTTTGCCGTAACGTCCTCGAAGCGCCCGCCGAGATTGTGAAAGAGCATGCCGCAGCCCAGGTGCGGTAGGTAAACGTCCGGCCGCCCGTCGTTGTCGTAGTCGAAGATCACCGGCGTTACCGTCGCGCCGGTGGCGTTGGTGTCGGCAATTCCCCACTCCTCGGCGCTCTCTTTGAAGCCCTTGCCGCCCTGGTTGATATAAAGGTGGTTTTATGGCGGATGAACCAGCCCGCTGTGAATGAAACGCACAAAAACAGAGCGCCAAACGCTTTCGGCAGCCGCAATCGGCCCGTTGAGCTCATGTCTTCGTGCCTATGGCCGGAACCGCTCGCTCTTCGTAGGCCCTGAACCAGCAGAGAGTGGCGCTGACGACGAAGAGCGCGTAAAACTGCCCGTGCGGAACCTGGTAAACGCGCAAGAGCCCGTCGATGAACGCGGCCATCAGGCCAAACGCAATCTGCATGCGCCAGGTTCGGGGCGTGGTGCCCGGGTCACTGATCATATGAAACGTGAAAAGCAGAAAGGACGAGCTGAGCAGGGGGCCGAAGGCGACCCAGACGTTCGAGCCGGCGCGTGAAGCGCGATAAAGGGCAACGGCGATGAAGCCGGCAGTCCAGGAAAACGAGACTGCCGTTTGGCGCGCGAGGACGACGGTCAGGAGTCCCAGAACGGCGAAGACCACCGAGGGCCACAGGTAGCCGCTGAAAAGGTGTGGAATGGCAGCGACGTGATTCGGCAGCAGCTGAATCGCGAGGACTACGCCAAAGTTGGTGGGGTTGAAAAAATGCTTGCCGCGATAGGTGATGAGTGCTTTGGATAAAACGGCAGCCGTGACTACAATGAGAAAATAGGACCAGTGATCAGGGTCGATCAGAATGCTGGCTGACAAGCCGATAATGACCGCGCTGAGCGGAAAGAGCACCTTTTTGAAATAAAACTTTCCGATGAACAGGTCCAGGGCCACGGCCCATGCAACGCAGATCAGGGCGGCAAAATGAGGGCGCTCGAAATTAAAGAACGCCCGTGCCACGAAGGCATAGATTATCAAAATCAAAGTTTGCAGATACCGCGCGTCCCGTAGCGGCGGTGCATGCAGGTCTTTTAATGTCATAGGCCCTTGGCCCCCTCAGTCACGGTGTAGGGCCTTCCGGCGCTCAGGTGGGGATGGACATCCACGGTTCCCGAGGGCCAGCGGATCGTCACGTCGACGTCGGTTTCGTCGGGCAGTCCAAAATGCAAGCGCGGATCGGAGCTTGCCCAAAAGCCTGTTCTGCCGGCGGTGGCCCAGCGGAACTGCGGCGGACGCCCCTTCTGGCGAATCTCGATGCGCGCACCCGCGCCATCGCGGTTGGATTTGGTGCCAACAAGCTTGAACGAGATCCAGTGCCGGCCAGGTACAACCGTGTTCTTGAGCAGATGCGGCGGGCCGTTCTGGGTGGTGACAACCAGGTCCATTGAACCGTTGTTGTCAAAATCGATGAGGCCGACTGCGCGACTGTCCCACGAAGCCGTGATGCCGAC
>JACQAW010000131.1 GCA_016194725.1 Deltaproteobacteria bacterium | reverse complement strand
GGCCACGGCGAACGCGACCTTACGGCCACTTCTGGTGAAGGCTATTCCGCCGTGATGCAGGACCTGAGTTCGCAGAATTACGAAGCCAAAAGCATCAGCCTCATGGAAGAAGCGAAAGTTCCGCCCTTCTGCTCGGCGCTCATGGTGCTGGGGCCGAAAAAAGCTTTCTTTCCAAAAGAGATCACGGCGCTTCGTGAATATCTGGACACGGGCGGACGCGCCTTTTTCGCGCTTGACCCGAACGTGAAGGGCGACACGTCCTCAAGCCCCGAGATCGCCGAAATGCTGGTCGACTGGTACGTCGTCGTGCCCAACAACCTGGTCATCGACCCGGCCAGCAAGGTGGCCAATGTCAGCCCGACGGTGCCACTCATTGGTATTTATTCCAAGGAAAGCCCGATTACCCGCGACTTCACGGGGCAAAACACTTCGCTGTTCGCCCTGACGTCGACGGTTGATTTCAAACCCGGCACTCCGACGACGCTGACTACGTTCTGGCTGGCTAAAACCACGGCGTACGCGTTCGCGAAGTCAAACTTCGCCAAAGAGCTGGCCAGTGGAAAAATCGTCAAGGACCCGAATAAGGACGTACAGGGCCCTAACACTGTCATGGCCGCGGTAAGCGGCACGCGCATGGGTGTCGCCAAACCCGAAAAGACCCCGCGCATCGTCGTGGCTGGTACCTCTGAGTTCGCAAGCAACAAGCTCATCAAATACGGCGGAAACAGCGATCTGATGTTGAACGCCATAAGCTGGTTGGCGGGGGACGAAAGCCTGATCTCCATTCGTCCCAAAGACGAGTCCAATGACAAGGCGACGTTGTCGCAGGTCGAGCTGAGCTACTCAAAGTTTCTGACCATGCTGCTGCTGCCCGGCAGTTCGATGTTCATGGGTATTCTGGTCTGGCGGCGGAGGAAGCGGCTGTGAACGGCGAGCCATCCCGCCAGCGTGGTGGCGGCGGAAAAACGAACCTGATTCTGGCTGCATCGCTGATTGCCGTATGCGGTTTTGCGTATTGGCTCGAGCTGCGCAAGACCCCGCAGATGAAACGCGAACAGGAAAACAGCCAGCGCCTGGTGGATATTGACCAAAACCGTGAGGTCGAGCTGGTCAAGGTGTTCGACCGTGCCAAGGGCCTGGACGTCGAAATGCGCTGCAAGGCGCACTGCAAACTCAGCGAGCCGAACGCCGATTGGGCCATCACCATGCCGATCGCGTTCAAAGCCGACGAGAGCAATGTGGGAACGTTCATTACCGGCGTCATGGCTTCGACGGTACAGGAAACTCTTCCCCTGGAAGGTGATCTGGATACCAGTCTGCAGCAGTTTGGCTTGGGTAAAACGAAGCGCGAAGAGCAGAAGACCCAGATCAAATTCACCAAAGACGCCGAACCCTACACGATTTATCTGGGCGACAACGCCGCCGTTGGCGAAAACATGTACGTCTACGTCACGGGCCCGAACGTGAAAAAAAATGTCGTGCGCATTGTCCCCAGCTTTCTCAAAAACAACGTGAGCCGAAACTTGAGCTATTGGCGCTCAAAACGCCTGTTTAATTTCAGTGTGAGCGAAGTCGAGGGCATCGCGCTCAAGAACCCCGCCGGAACGGTCGCGCTCAAGCGCGAAGGCGCGGACTGGTATTTGCCAGGCAAGCGGCTTGCCGACAACGAGGCGGTCGATACCTTTCTGACCGGCCTGGTTTTCATGAACGCGCAGGAGTTCGTTTCGGATGACAAGAATGTGGACCGCAAGAAGTTCGATATTCCCGTTTCGCGCGGCCACTTCAGCCTGTCGCTTAAAACAGCCAAATCACCCGATCTGACGGTCGAAGTTTATGATTTCGTGAAAGACAAGCAGCCGAAGCTTTACGGCGTGCTGAGCGACAGGAATTTCATTGTTTCGCTCGAACGTACGAACGCCGAAAGGTTCGCTAAAAAGGAAGATGCCTTTCGTTTTCATAACCTTCTTACGGCGGCGGAGAAGCAGGGCATCGCGCAGATCAAGCTGCGCTTGGCAGGCAAAGACAGCTTTGACTTCAAGCTGGATGGAACGGCCTGGAAACTTGTCTCGGGAACGCTGGAGTCGTTTGACCCTGCGTCAGTGGATCGCGCGCTCATCAAGGTGGGCGCCGCCCGAGTGGCGGAATTTCTGGGAAAGAAACCGGTTCCCAAGGGCACCCCGGAACTGTCGTCCTGGACCCTGCTGGATAAAGACGGAAAAAAGGTACGGGAATTCTCGCAGTTTGCCATGGTGGGGCAGGGCGACTATTATGTAAAGCTGGCCACCGGCGAGCTGGCCAAGATGGAACGCGGCAGTGGGTCCGCGATTCCGTCCAAAATCGCTGATTTCAAGGCGCCGGTAGCTGCACCGGCGCACCCACAAGCGCCGCAGGCACAACCCGCACATCATTAGGATTAGGAGACTTTCGTTGTCGCAATGCAGCCGCTGTCTTCTTGATCTCGAGTTTCACAGCTCCCTGGACGGGGGCTTCTGCCCCAACTGTGGCCTGAAACCCGATTCCGTCGAGGCGCCGGTAGCTTCGGGAAGCGCGGCGAATGCGGGTTTGCAGGGAGCGGCGCCCGTGGGGCCGGGTGTTTCATTCGTGCTGTTTAGCCGTTTCTGGCAGTCGGTCCGTGAAATCATTTTCACTCCGACAAATTTTTTTTCAGCCAATGCCGCGATGCTGCTCTCGGACGAGTCGCTATCGACGGCTCTGGCCTTCGCGGTGATAATCCAGTGGTTGGCCTCGTTTTTCAATTTTCTGTGGCGTACGGTCATAGGTACGGCAATTGAGAGCCGCATGGACGATTTTTTTCGAATCGCCGGCGATGTCATGCAGAATTCGCCCGGCACCTCAGAGACGCTGGAGCAGCTGCGCCGCCACACGATCGAGTTTCTGTTCGGGGCCGGAGCCATCGTGCTTACTCCTTTCACCACTCTTTTGAAGCTCGCTTTCAGTGCCTTGCTCGTGCATGCTGCGGTTCGTTTTTTCATGAAGGATTCGCCCGAACGCCGGCATAGCTATTCCACTACACTCAAGATATTGGCATTCGCCACGGCCCCTTGGATCCTTTGCGTGGTGCCCGGTGTGGGAATACTGCTGGCGTACGTTCTGGGTTTTGGCGCAGCGGTTATCGGAATTCGGGAGGTCTACAGCGCCACGACCGGGCGCGCTGTGCTGGCCGTTCTTTTTCCCGAGCTGCTGCTGATAGCCTTCGTGGCCGGCATCGGTGTTTTCTTCCTTTTCCTGGCTTTCAACGTTCTTAGACTGGTATTCTAAAGAACGATGCCCAGATTTTTCAGCGCAAGAGTGCGGCGTAGGCTGCTCATTCCCATTGTCGCCGCACTTTTCGGCGGAATCATCGTGCTAGTGCTGGAGTGGACTTTTTTTCGTCCCCGTTCGGTGCCTTTGCCCGTGGTGGTCGGGGGCCCGGCTCATACCCCCATGAGTGCCCTGGCTCCACATGAGCTTGAAAACAAGATTCGCATCAATCCGTGCGTCGATCTGCACAGCTATGTTTGCACTTTGGTGCGGGCCGAAGACCCCACTGGCGACGTGCGCCGCGACTCCGAGGGCGAAGTCGAGGTGCTGCGCATTTATGAAAACATCATTCGCACCAATCGTCGTCTTTCGGCGGCAAAGGTGGACGAACTGCTGGTACGAAAAGTTTACACTCTCGAACGCGTCAAGCGTATCCGCGACCTGTTCGCGAAGGCCAAAGACCATCTGCTCAAGTTCATAAATTCGCAGCCATTTCAGGCATTGAGCGCGATTGACAAGGATACGTTGCGCTCGCGGGTCGAGCGGGTGGTGCTGGAGCTGCCGCCTCCGGCTTCGGTTTACGCCGACGAGCCCGATCTCTTCACCCGCAACGACGTTTACTATGAACGCACGTCCGAGGGCGCGCTGCGCATTCGCCTGGGCGGCGCGCTGCTGTTTACGGTGCGCAGCCAGTTCAACCTGGCCTTTACCCTGTCGCATGAGCTGGCACATTCCATTGACCCCTGCGAGCTGCGCTCGGACAAAATCGACATCCTGTCTTACCACGGCCTGGCCGAGTGTTTTGGTTCGCCCATCGATACGCTGGCCAGCGAGTGCTCGCCCCATGGCAAGCTTTCCGAGGTTTTCGCCGACTGGGCGGCCACGCACGTCGTGGCCGAAATCATTTCCGAAGCCGCGGTGAACTTCACGCCCAGCCAGGTGCGCTCAGCTATCTTCAATACGGTTCGCGATCTTTGTCGCGAGGATGACGACGAAGAGTCGGATGCCGATGCGGGTCTTGCATCGAGCCATCCCAATGTCGCTTATCGCGTGAATCGAATCTTCGCCCAGCATCCGCGAATTCGTAAGCTCATGGGGTGCCGCGAGACGGCTGGACCCGCCCTGCCAGGCGTTCCGTCCTACTGTTTCTGGCCCACAAACCCCGTAAATCCCTTGAGTCCGCATATAAATGCTCCGCGTCAAATAAAGCCGGTAAACTGAGCCCAATTTGAACCCAAACTGTAAAAGATCGGTGCGGTCCATTAGCCTTTCCACTAGGAATTTGGTATATCCGATGTCTTTTACACAGGGGGCAAGCATCGATGATGACCGTGATTCCTCGGCACGCTGGCTGGATTGAAGTCGTTTGTGGAAGCATGTTCAGCGGCAAGACCGAGGAGCTGATTCGCCGTCTCAAACGAGCCCAGATTGGCCGCTTGAAGGTGCAGTGCTTTAAGCCCGTAATTGACGATCGGTACTCCAAAGATCACGTCATGAGCCACGACTCCTCGCGTATCCTTTCGCTTCCGGTCGACAAGCCCTGGCAAATTCTTGAAAAGGTCGACGACAACACGCGCGTGGTCGGCATCGACGAAGCACAGTTTTTCGACGAGTCGTTGGTTGAAGTTTGTCAGAAGCTGGCCAATCGCGGCGTGCGCGTGATTCTGGCCGGCCTGGACATGGACTATCGCGGAATGCCGTTTGAACCCATGCCACGCCTGCTGGCCGTGGCGGAATACGTCACCAAGCTGAGCGCGATTTGCCTGTCCTGCGGCGGCCCGGCCAGCCGTACCCAGCGTCTCATTACGAGCGCCGAGCGAATCGAGGTGGGCAGCAAAGAGATGTACGAGGCACGGTGCCGTTTTTGTCACGACGTCAACGACACGCCCCAGGGCGTATTGAATTTCGATTCCGCAAAAAGCACGCAAGAAAGTTGAGTGGTATGGATTCGGCCTATCGTTCCGTGAATTACAATTTATCCGAGCTGGAACACCACTATCCGAAAAACGTTCATATTCTTTCAAATCCGTTTCTGCTGTCGCACCTGGCTCAGCTTTGCAGTCCACGCACCTTTCAGCCGACCATCAATCAGCTGGTCGACGCGCTTTATGCCAACCTCGTCAACATCATCATGAACAACGAGTTTCCGCGCAAGCGGGTGGCCATGCCGACCCGCATGGGTGATTCGCACCCGAAAGAAGGGGTATTCGAGGGCGAGCTGATCGACTCCGAACAGTCGGCCGTATCCGTGAATTTGGCGCGAGCAGGCACGTTTCCTTCTCATATCTGCTACAACGCGCTGAATTATGTTTTGAATCCCGTAAAGGTGCGCCAGGACCATATTTCAATCAATCGGGCCACTGACGACAGCAACAAAGTCGTGGGCACCAACGTATCTGGACATAAGATTGGCGGGCCGATCAAGGACGCCATTGTGCTGATGCCCGACCCCATGGGAGCCACGGGCGGAACCCTGGTGTCGGCGCTCAATATTTACAAGAACGAGATCGCCGGGCCGGCAAAAAAATATATTGCGGTCCACCTGATAGTGACGCCAGAATATCTGAGGAAAGTGACCAAGGCTCATCCCGACCTCATCATATATGCGGTCAGGCTGGACAGAGGGCTTTCACCGGCCGACGTTTTCGATACGAAGCCCGGTACCCACTGGGATCGCGAGCGTGGCCTGAATGACAAGCAGTACATCGTGCCCGGTGGTGGCGGGTTCGGTGAGATTTTGAACAACTCGTTCGTTTGACTTGATGGAGATTTTTATGACCGGACTGACCCTGCCCCGCGTGCTCATTCCCGAATCGAAGATCAAACAGCGTATTCAGGACCTTGCCACTGAAATCACGTTCGATTATCGCGGTAAAGAGCTCACCGTGATTTGCGTGCTGAAAGGCTCTTTCATCTTTTTCGCCGACCTGATTCGCCAGATTGATTTGCCGATCAGCTGCGAGTTCATGGGCGTGTCCAGCTATGGCAACAAGACCGCTTCCAGCGGCGAAGTCAAAATGACCCTCGACATGACCGAGCCGCTCAACGGCAAGCATGTCATCATCGTCGAAGACATCGTCGACACGGGGCTGACCATGCAGTATCTGGTCAATAATCTCAAGGCGCGCAAACCCGCCAGCCTCAAAATCTGCTCCATGCTCGTAAAGCCGGAATCTCTCAAATGTGACGTCGAGATCGACTATGTTGGCTTCAAGCTGGGCAAGGAATTTGTTGTCGGCTATGGGCTGGATCACGCCGGCCGTTTTCGCCAGCTGCCCTATATCGGAATCGTAGAGAATGAACATTAAGGCAAAGGCACCCGCCCGCATTGACCTGGCAGGCGGGACGCTGGACCTTTGGCCCCTGTACCTGTTTTTCGAAAATACAGCGACGATCAACTGCGCGATTGACCAGTACGCCGAGGTGGCCCTTGAAGTGGGCACCGAGAGTAAAATCGGCAGCACGCCCGCGATTGAATTTCGCAGCGACGACCGCGCCATCGGGCATTCTTTCAAATCCTACGGCGAGCTGCTCGAGGCGTTCGAAGGTGGCTATAAGGCAACCGCGCTGCCGCCCGCGCTTTGGCTGCATGCAAAGGTAACCCGTCACTTTTTCGCGTTCTGGCGCAAAGCCGCGCCTCTAAAAGTGCTCACCAGCTGCGCCTCGCCGGCCGGTGCCGGCCTGGGCGGCTCGAGCGCATTGAACATCGCGCTCTGCATGGCTCTGCGCAAGCTCACGCTGGCGAACTATTCCGACGACGAAATCATTCCGCTCGCACGCGATCTGGAAACCACGGTAATCGACGTTCCCGCCGGCGTGCAGGATTACTGGTCGGCGCTTCACGGCGGAGTCCAGGCCATTCGCATGGAAGCCGGGCGCATGCATCGCAAGGTTTTTCACAAGCAGTCCGAGTTCATCGAAAAACACGTGATTCTCGTTTACACGGGACAGTCACGCAGCTCGGGCATCAACAACTGGGCCGTCTACAAAGGCTTCATCGACGGCGACAAGACGATAAATTCGGCTTTTCAGAGCATCGTAAAGGCCACCAGCCGGGTGGAGGAAGCATTGGGCCGCCAGTCGTTCGAATTGCTCACGGACGGAATTGAGCTGGAATGGCAGGCGCGCCAGAAGCTGGCACCGACGATCGCGACGCCTTATATGCTGACTATCATCGAAAAGGCCAAAGGGCTGGGTGCAACAGCCGCCAAAGTTTGCGGCGCTGGTGGTGGTGGCTGTTTTATCATTGTCAGCCCCGAAGACAAGAAACGGAACATCACGGCAGCCCTGCGCGCCGATGGCGTGCAGGTGATCGATTTCAAGGTCTCCGAAGCGGGTTGCGTAGTGAATGGCTAGATGTGGCGAACGGTTTTCCGAACGCGACGCGCACAAGCACGAGCAGGAACAGGCGGTAGCCCGTTACCTGGGTCTTAGCGTTGGCGGGGCGAAGTCCGACCACACCTGCCTGACCGTCATCGACTATTACCGGAAGCAGGAAAAATCGTTCGTGGTCGACATCTTCGAGTCCATCGGCCCGGAAGGTGAGCAAACGTCGGACCAGGTGCTGATCGAGCTGGTCGATGAGATGTCGGAGGTCTCGAAAGAGCTTTCGAACAGCGGCGAAAATGGCGTTCGCATCATGGGGGTCGATGCGCCCTTGAGCCTGCCGCCCTGTCTGCTGGGCTGCGAAGCCGCCTGCCAGGGCTATGACAAGTGCAAGCGGCCTGAGGTAAAATGGATGCGTCAGCAGTATCTGAAGCAGAAGAGCAAGAACTCCAAGCTCAAGCATTTTACGCCGTACAGCCAGCGGCCCGTCGATCTGTATTTTCGGTACAAGCATCCGGAGCACAATCTTTTTCAGGATGAAACCATGGGCGCGAACCTGGCGCCGCAGGCCGTGCGCATGAATTATCTCAAAAGGCATTTCGGCGAGCTCAATCTTGTCGAGGTTTGGCCCAAACTTTCGCTGTTCTATCTGCAAAAACCGCTGAAGCTCAGCAAGCGCGAGGTGCTCGATTATCGCCACATCGAGCGGGGTGCACACGTGCGCCAACGCATCATCGATCGATTGGTCGAGAAATCCAATATTTTCATCTATGAGCGCGATCTGAAGAAGTTCGTAACCAATATGGATGCCTTCGACTCCTTTCTTTGCGCCTGGGTTGCCATGCAAAGCGACCTGAATCAGGTGGTCAAATTCAAGTCCGACGTTCCCCTCGACTCGGGCTGGGTACAGATTCCCGAGCTATGATCAAAGTCGTCGCCAAAAGATTGCTGAGTGCGGTACCAACGCTCTTGGCGCTCATGACGCTGACTTTTTTCATCATGAAAGTCGTTCCCGGGGGCCCGTTTGACGAGGAAAAGGCGTTACCCCCTGAAATCAAGGCGAACCTCGAAGCGAAATACCACTTCAACGAGCCGGTCTGGAAACAGTACGGGCGTTATCTGGGCGACCTTTCACGCGGCGATTTCGGCCCCAGCTATCGCTACCTGGGCGGCCGCACGGTAAATGACATCATTGGCGACGCTCTTCCTGTTTCGGCCGAGCTGGGTTTTTATGCCATCGTTTTTGCCATTGCCGTCGGAATTCCGGTGGGCGTGCTGTCGGCGTACAAGAAAAATTCCTGGCTCGATTTTTCAGCCATGTTTTGGGCGATGGCGGGCGTATCGCTGCCCAACTTTCTGGTAGCCAGTATTCTGGTGCTCGTCTTCAGCGTGCACCTGGGTTGGCTGCCACCCGCGCTGTGGGAAGACTGGCGGTCCGCGATTCTACCCGTGATTACGCTGGCTGTGCGTCCGCTGGCGTTGATTGCGCGACTTACCCGCGCCAGCATGCTTGAGGCGCTGGCCACCGACTACGTGCGCACGGCTCAGGCCAAAGGCCTGGGAATGGGCTCAGTGCTTTTCAAACACGCGCTCAAGAATGCCCTGGTTCCCGTGGTCACGTTGACGGGCCCGCTGGTTGCCGCGGTGATTACCGGTTCGTTCGTCGTCGAGTTTTTCTTCGCGATTCCGGGGCTGGGCAAGCATTTCATCAGCGCGGTAACCGATCGCGACTACCCGCTGATCATGGGCGTTACCATGGTGTACGGCGTGATCGTCATAGCCGCCAACCTGCTCGTCGATCTGACCTATGCCTGGATCGACCCGCGGATGCGGGTAGGGTAAGGCGCGATGCTGAAAAACAAAGGCCTTCGAAGATTCTTGAAAAATCGGCCCGCGGTGGTGTCGGGCGCCTTTCTGGTGTTTGTCGCTCTATGCGCGGTTTTTGCCCCACTCATCACCCGTCATTCCTTCGAAGAGCAAAATATCGCCCAGCATCTGATGGGCCCGTCCTGGAATTACATCATGGGAACAGACTCGCTGGGCCGCGACCTGTTCAGCCGTATCGTCTATGGCGCCCGGGCCAGCATGTCGGTGGGAATCATTACCGCGCTGGTGAGCGTTTTCTTCGGAATGATCTATGGCGCGGTATCGGGTTACGCCGGCGGCTGGACCGACGAAGTCATGATGCGAATCGTGGACATGTTTTACATTTTTCCGTCGTTGCTCTTCGCGATTTTATTAATGGTAATGATTGGTCAGGGTCTGCTGGGCATCGTGTTGGCTCTTGCGTTCGTGGGTTGGGTGAATCTGGCGCGGCTGGTGCGAGGCCAGGTGCTTCAGGTTAAAGAGATGCTCCATATCGAAGCCGCGCGCGCCGTGGGCGTCAGCAGCACTCGAATTCTTTGGCGGCACATCATGCCATTGCTGTGGGGACCGGTAATCGTGGCACTGACCTTTCAAATTCCCACGAATATCATGGGTGAAAGTTTTCTGAGCTTCATCGGGCTTGGGCTGCAGCCACCTAATTCCAGCTGGGGCACGCTTGCCAACGAGGGCTGGCGTGGTATGCGCAGTTATCCGCACCTCATTTTCTTTCCGGGCATCGTGCTCTTTTTGACGATGCTTTCGTTTCAGTTCGTTGGCGACGGCTTGCGGGATTGGCTAGATCCTAAGTCAAGGTGAGGACGCTCAGTGTAGCGTGCCCAATGGCGGTAAGGTCGCCTTTTTGATTGCGTGCCTCAAGATCACATTCAACATAGGTCGAATCTACCGTCCTGACGTGACCATTGATCGTAATGACATCACCAGGAAATGCCATCGCCTTGAAGCGGCAGCTTAGCTCTTCGACCCGCCCCGAACCCTGCGCCGCCAGCGCCTGGTGCAGGAATTCGCCAAAGAAGGCCATGGTCAGCATGCCGTGCGCGATGACTCCGGGCAGGCCGGTTTTCTTCGCAACGTCGTCATCAAGGTGAATCGGATTTTTGTCGCCGCTGGCTTCGGCATAAAGCTCCAGCTGCTCGCGGGTTATCGCTGGCTTTACGAGTGGCTCGAATCTGCTTCCCTTTACCAGGTCCTGCATCTGGTTAGCCTCTCACGATAATCGTGGTGAAGCACTCCACGCATTTTTCACCGTCCGAGTTTTTGATATTCGTCTGCAGCACATAAAAATGCATAGTGCCCGACTTGCCCGATTTTTCGTAATGGCTGTTCACATATGTTTCGCCCTGATATGTGGTGTCGGGCATCAAATCTTTCAGAAACCGGTATCGTTGCTCGCCGTGCAGCACGCGCTCGATCGAGGCATTCAGTTTCTGCATGGCCAGGAATTCCCCCTCGCGAAACGCGGTGGCCAACGTGGGTGGCGCAGGTGGGCGCGCAGGCAGCTGCCAGGCCACGGCATCAAAAAAAAGCGAGGCTTGGGCCGCGGGAACTTTTAGCGTGAAAGTCGCCGTGGGCTCGGTGGGATGCAGCTGTGTCATCATTTCGAAAACACGATGTCGCGAAAAAAGACGTAGTTCAAGGGATTTATCACGAAGTTCTTGATCTTGGGATTCAGCAGATACGTCAGGCTGTCGTAATAGAGCGGTGTAATGGGTGCTTCGGCGCGAAGCAGCAGCTCGAGGGCCTCTTTGTACAGCTTCACGCGGTCGGGGCCGTTGGGAGTGGCCTTGGCGGTATTCACGAGCTCGTCATAGCGGGGGCTTTTCCATGACGTGCGGTTGTTGCCCGAGTCAGAGGTAAAGACCGAGAAAAATGTGTCCGGGTCGGCATAGTCGGCAGCCCAGCAGCGTTGGTAAAGGGCACCGGACTGCAGATCAAGCTGCGTACGGTACATTGAAAATTCAGGCATGTTGATGGTCACGTTGATGCCCAGGTTTTTCTTAAGCTGGTCCTGTATGAACTGGGCCAGAAGCGCGTTCTCGTCGCTGGCAAAAGTGAAGAACTCGATTTTTGGCAGCGCCGAAGGGTCGCTCACCGCCTCGAGAAGCAGTTTTTTCGCCTGAACCGGATTGTAAGCCAGCGCTGAGTTCTTTCCCTGGGGAAACAGGGCGTCGGACATGAAGGAATCCGCCGACTCCAAGTTGTGGTGCAATACGTCTTTGAGCTTTGAGCGGTCGATGCCCATGGCCAACGCCTGACGCACCTTGGGCAGGCTGAACGGATACTTGCTCGTATTCACGTTGATGAAGCAAGTGCGGTAGTAAGGCGCCGTGTGGTAAGCGGGCGTATTCTGCATGTCGCTGAGCTCGAGAAAATTCACCGGGCGCGCGTAGTCCAGCTGGCCCGACCTGAAAAGGTTCAGGGCCGTGGAGTCCTCGTTGATGATCTGCATGATCACGGTGTCCGCGTCCGGCCGCTTTCCATGGTAATTTTCGTTTCTCTTCAGCACGATCTGGCTTTGAGGGCGATAGCTTACCGGAATAAAGGGGCCCAGTACGACGGTCTTGCCGGCCTGTGGCCAGCTTGGGCCGAACTTTTCCACGATGTCCTGGCGCAGCGGAAAGGTGACCCAGAACGTAAGCATCTGAATGAAATAGGCCACGGGACGGCGAAGCTTTACCTGAAGCGTAGTGGCATTGACCGCTTTTATGCCCACCTGCGAGAAATCGGGACTCTTGTGTTTGTTGTAGTCCTCGGCGCCTTCGATGTCATAAAGCATCGAGGCATAGGGAGCTGCGGTAAGCGGAGCCAGCAGTCGTTGCCACGAGTAGGCAAAGTCATTGGCCGTCAGTACCTTGCCATCAGACCATTTGATACCCGCTTTCAGCCGAAAGGTATAAGTCTTCTGGTCTGGCGAAATCGTCCACGATTCCGCAAGCAAGGGCTTTACCTTCATGCTGGTATCAAACTCGACCAGGCCTTCCATGATGTTCATCATCACGGGCGTCTCAACGTCGGTGTGAGCGATATTCCAGTCAAAGGAGGTCGGGTCAGAAACGAGTCGGACCCGAAAAACATTCTCGGCGAGGGCACTGGACGTGAGCAGCAGGAGCACCAAAAGGGAAACAGACGAAAGCCGGTAAGGGGTCTTCATAATGGACTATGGTATCTCGACTGTCACATTTCCGCATATTTTTGATTGGCAGGCCAGGCGCGATCGCTCCTGGACCCCTTTCTTTCCCTTGAGCCGCTCGAGCTCGTCTTCTTCCGGAGTGGAAAGGTTAGCGGCGCCCTCGGTAATCAGCACATGGCACGTGGTGCAGGCGCAGTAACCGCCACATGCGTGCTCCAGGGGTAGATCATGATCCAGGGCGGCTTCGAGCAGCGTTTTTCCGTTCGCGACTTCAATGGTGCGACCGTGCTGCGGCCAGGATACGCGATACTTCATTTTTTCAGTAAATCATTGACCGGGGTATTTTTCACGTTCTTTTCCAGCGTCTGATTCATGAGTACCTCGGCCAGGTGAACGGTGCCCAGATTGAGCTGCTGGTTGGCAATGCGAATCGCGTCGACGTCCTCGCCCTCCATTTTATTTCGTAACGTGGTTACAAGAGCGTCGATCTTTTGACTTTCATCGGCGCTCAGCGCCGCACGAACCTGAGCCAGGCTTTTTTCCGTCGCCAGTAACGTGGTGCGCGCATCATTGCGGGCTTCCACGATCTTGGCGGCCTTGCGATCGGCCTCGGCGTTTCGCATGCCGTCTTCGAGCATGCGTTCCACCTCGGAGTCCGTCAGTCCATAGGTCGGCTTCACTTCAATTGCCGCTTCCACGCCGCTATAGATTTCCTTGGCCGCGACGTTCAGGATGCCGTCGGCATCCACCAAAAAAGTGACCTCCACGCGGGCCACTCCGGCTGGTAGCGGCGGAATTCCGGTAAGCACGAACTCGCTCAGCATTCGATTATCTTTGACCAGCTCACGTTCGCCCTGGAATACGTTGATGGCAACTTTGGTCTGTCCGTCGACGTAGGTGGTGAACTGTTCCTTGGCCATGGTGGGCACCGTGGTGTTTCGCGGAACCAGCTTGCTCATCGTTCCACCGAACGTTTCGATGCCCAGGCTCAGGGGCACCACGTCGAGCAGCAGAAACTCGCGGTTGTTCCCAGCCAGAATATCAGCCTGAATGGCGGCGCCGTAGGCCACCACCTCATCGGGATGCATCGAGAAATTGGGCTCGCGCTCGAAAAGCTTGCGCACGAACTCGCGCACTGCGGTCAGCCGGGTGGGTCCTCCGACGATGACCACGTCGGTCAGGTCCTTGAGGTTCAGGCCGGCGTCCTTAAGAGCCGATTCCACCGGCTTGCGCGTGCGCTCCAGCAGCGGGCGGGTCAGCTCTTCGAGCTGGTCGCGCGTCAAAGTAACCGGTGTGCTACCCACTTTGGCGGTCGCGGTTTCGGCAGTGGACAAACCGATCTTGAGGCCCTCGGCAATATCCAGCAGCATGGCCTTGGCATCACGCTCGGAGTAATCCACATGTGGATGAGTCGACCTTACGCTCGACTCCAGCCACCTCGCGATGCTCTGGTCAATATCGTCACCGCCAAGCTGGGTGTCGCCGTTGGTAGCCAGCACTTCAAAGATTCCGTCCTTGAGCCGTAATATCGAAACATCAAACGTTCCACCGCCCAGGTCGTATACCGCGATCAGGCCGTTGCGTTTTCGCTGCAGCCCATAGGCCAGCGATGCCGCCGTGGGCTCGTTCAAAATGCGCAATACGTTCAGGCCGGCCAGGCGCCCGGCGGCTCGGGTGGCTTGCCGCTGGCTGTCGTTGAAATAGGCCGGCACGGTAATTACGGCATCTTCGACCGGGCGACCCAGGTCGTCTTCCGCCGCGGTCTTGAGTTCGCGCAGTATCATCGCCGAGATTTCAATGGGAGTGTAGGACTTGCCTCCCACTTGCAGGCGCACGTTCGTCGCTGAGCTTGCTTCCAGGTTGAAAGGAAGGTTTTTGCGCAGCTCTTCTATATCCGCTGCTCCACGGCCCAGCAGGCGCTTGACGGAATAAACGGTGTGCTCGGCGTCGCGCACGCGCTGCCGCCGAGCACTCAGCCCGACCTCGGAAGAGCCATCGGCCAGAAAATGCACAACCGAAGGCACGATATTGCTGCCTTCGCGCGATTTGATGATGCGAGGCACGCGTATTCCAGATGATGCGTCTTCATCGACAATGGCGACCAGGCTGTTGCTCGTGCCCAGATCGATGCCGATGATCGGAGTGTCCGTCGACGGGCTGTGGGTGATGGGGCCGGCCGCCACGACGTTCAGCTCTTTGAAGTAACCATTGTCAGCCATGAGTTGCTCCAACGGTGGCCAGGTTGTCGAGGTTGGTTAACATAGACCGGACATACGACCGCTGGCGCCGCAATTCCAGGATTTTCTCGATTTTCCCAGAAGTTTCACCTGAATTCGGCGCTTCCCACTGCACGTGTTTCGCCATTTCAAACATTTCGTCGGTCAGCTGCTGCTTTTTCAGCTCCAGCGTCGCGCGAAACCGCGCCACCAGCGCCACCGCCTTGGCGTCGTCTTCCATCACGGCTTCCTGAATCTCAAAATATTCCTCGGCCAGGTCCGTCGGAATCTGGCTCGGTGGAACAGGTTTTCCGGTCTCTTTCAGGGCGCCAGCCTCTTCGAGCAGCGTCTCAAGGCGGGCTTCGGGCGTTCGCAGGCCCAGGTATGCCCGGTTCAGCAATGCCGATAACTGCTGGCTCTTCATGCGCGCCGCCGCGTCGCCCGCAGAATGCCGATCGGGGTGAAGCTGTTTGCTCAACTCATAATAACGCGACTCAAGCGCGCTCTGATCGAGCTCAAACTTGGGAGAAAGACCAAAGACCGAAAATGCGGAGTCGTTGGTCATGGCTTGCCTGCTTAAACCGCGAAAGAGGTGCCGCAGCCACAGGTACGCTTGGCATTGGGATTCTGAAACGTGAAGCCGGTGCCATTCAACCCGTCGCTGAAATCGAGCTCGGTGCCCGATAGATAAAGCAGGCTTTTCTGATCGATGACGATTTTAACGCCTTCATTCTCGATCATTTTGTCGCTCGTTTCCGGAGTCTTCGACTCAAAACCCAGCTTGTAAGACATTCCCGAGCATCCGCCGCCAACCACCATCACGCGCAGATAGCCGTCTTTGGAAGCCGGATCGGACTCTTGAAGCCGTTTGATCTCTTTTGCCGCTTTTGCGGTAACCGTAATCATGATTATTCCCCCTCGACGTCAGACACGGTCTTGCCGTGTTTGGCGAGATAGTCCTTCACCGCGGCCTTGATGGCGTCTTCGGCCAGAACCGAGCAGTGAATCTTGATTGGCGGCAGTGCCAGCTCATTTACGATATCGGTATTCTTGATCTTCAGGGCGTCCTGCACGCTCTTGCCCTTGATCCATTCGGTGGCCAGGCTTGAGCTGGCAATCGCGCTGCCGCAGCCGAACGTCTTGAACTTCGCGTCCTCGATGATGGGGCTGTCCATTGGATGGACTTCAAATCGATGCCTTCCTGCGCCATTTCCCAAAGCGGGGACAAATCGCGCAGCTTTTTCACGTTTCCAAGCACGGTCTTGATCGCGAAATCAACTTCTTCATCGGTCGTAAAGCGGCCAAGGCCAAAACGAATCGAGGTGTGCGCAAGCTCTTCGCCCACGCCAATCGCTTTTAACACGTACGAGGGCTCGAGCGAGGCCGAAGTACAGGCGCTGCCCGAAGACACCGCCAGATCTTTCATGGCCATGAGCATCGATTCGCCCTCAACATACGCGAAGCTCAGGTTCAGGTTTCCGGGCAGCCGTTCGGTTGGGTGTCCGTTCAGGTAAACCTCAGGAAGTGCCGCGGTGATTTCGCGGTACATGCGGTCGCGCATGCGAATCAGGCGCGGCATTTCTTCGGACATGACTTTGAGTGCCAGCTCGGCGGCTTTTCCGAATCCGACGATCGCCGGCACGTTCAACGTGCCCGAGCGCATGCCGCGTTCGTGTCCGCCGCCATGAATCTGTTCCGCCAGTCGCACGCGTGGGTTGCGGCGACGAACGTAAAGCGCGCCCACGCCCTTGGGGCCGTACATCTTATGAGCGGTAATCGATACGAGGTCCACGCCGAATTCCTCGACGTTGAATGGAACTTTGCCAATGCCCTGAACCGCGTCGGAGTGAAAAAGCACGCCTCGTTCTTTCGCGATCTTTCCCAGCTCTTTCATGGGCTGCAAGGTGCCGATTTCGTTGTTGCCGAACATGATCGAGATCAGAATCGTTTTATCGGTAATCGCCTTGCGCAAGTCTTCGGGGCTCACCCGTCCGTACTTGTCCACCGGCAGGTAGGTGACCTCGTGACCCGATTTTTCCAGATACTTGCAGCAGTCCAGGATGGCCTTGTGCTCAATCGGGGTCGTGATGATGTGGTTGCCTTTATCCTTATACATCTCGGCGACGCCAAGCATGGCAAGGTTGTCGGCTTCGGTGGCACCGCTAGTGAAGATGATCTCTTTTGCGGTCGCGCCAATGAGTTTCGCGACCTGTTCGCGTGCAACCTCGACGGCTTCTTCCGCGCGCCAGCCAAACTCGTGGCTGCGACTTGCAGCGTTGCCGAAATTTTCGGTGAAATAGGGCAACATCGTTTCCAGGACGCGGGGGTCCATCGGCGTAGTCGCATGATTGTCTAAGTAGATCGGAAGTTTCACGGCTCTCCCCCTTGGAATGCTGCGGCCGGGTACGAACTCGCATTACCCGGTTCTGTGGAATGATCTAATGGTGTACGTGTGATTTCTTCAACCGATATGCGATCAAGAAAGTCGTAGAAACGGCTGTTGAGCTGGGACATCATGCTTTTGATGTTGCAGTGGCCATGATAGCCGCAGTCTTGATGAACGGCGTCGGGATGGGTGCAGGCAACCACCGCCACGGGGCCTTCCATCATCTTTAAAAACTCGCCAAGACTCAGCTTTATCAGGTCGCGCGAAAGTATATATCCGCCACGAGTGCCATAGGTTGAGGCGATCACGCCCTGGTCTTTAAGGCGTTGCAGCGTCTTCGCGAGAATTTCGAAGGGAAGATCGAAGCGGTCGGCAATTTCGCGGGCGCTCGTCAGCTCACCTTCACCCTTGTTTCGGATGTAAGTGAGGG
>JACQAW010000130.1 GCA_016194725.1 Deltaproteobacteria bacterium | reverse complement strand
GATGGCGCGCGAGTGGGTGCGGCTGGGGCTGCGCGATCGCAATATGGCGGTGACCTCGAGCCTGGCTGCCGGCCGCGGCATGGCCATGGCGGGTTTTTACATCGCGACTAAAACCGCGCAGCTGTGTCTGGCTCAGGCCATGGAAGCCGATCTGTTGCCCTACGGCATCGGCGTCACCGCGATTCGGCCGGGCTTCATTCGCACCGACCTGACCGCCAAAAACAAGGTCACGCCATTTTTGATGGACGCGGAGGTGGCCGCGCGAGTGATCTGGAGCGGCATCGAGCGGGGCAAGTCAGTCATTGCGTTTCCGACCCGCATGCGGTTTATCTGCTGGATTCGCGATCTGATTCCGATGTTTCTATTTCGTCAGCTCAATCTCATGATTGGGCGTAGAAGGCCGGGGTACTGAGATGGCAAAAGTGTGGATTGTCTTTGGCGCGCTTTCGGGGTTTCTGAGCGTGGCGTTCGGCGCTTTTGGCGCGCACGGCTTGAGCACCCGGCTTGATGCGCGCATGCTCGAGGTTTTTCGCACGGGCGCGCAGTACCAGATGTACCATGCGCTGGCGCTCATTGGCCTGGGACTCTGGGCTGTGCAGAATCCGGGCGCTTCCAGCACCGTTCCTGGCTGGTGTTTTGCGGCGGGCTCCCTGATTTTTTCCGGCAGCCTGTATGCGCTTGCCATAAGCGGCGTAAAATGGCTGGGCGTGATTACTCCGATAGGCGGGCTGCTTTTCATGATCGGCTGGCTCGCGTTTGCGGTAAGCGCTTATAATGCGGCTATAGCTGGGCACTCCTGAACACATAAACTGAGCACATTTTACCCACGAGGGGTATTATTCAAGTGGCCGTGTAATGGCGTCGAAAAGCAGTCATGACCTCTACATTAATGTTAGCGGCGCACTACTTCATGGGTCTAGGTATTCTGGGCTGGTTTGCCTGGGTGATTGGCGTCGGGTTTGCCGCCATGGCGGTGTACGACCGCTGGTTCAGCAACGACAACATTCTCAGGAACTTCCCGGTACTGGGCCACATGCGGTATTTTCTGAGCGAAATCGGGCCCGAGCTGCGGCAGTACATCGTGGCCAACAATCACGAAGAGGCGCCATTCAATCGCGAAGAGCGTGAGTGGATCCACCGTTCCTCAAAAGGCGAAAACAACTATTTCGGCTTTGGCACTGACGACATGATTTATGGCACGGGGTATCCGATCATCAAGCACGCGATGTTTCCGCATGGCGAGGTGAGTTTCGCGGCTTCGATTCACGACAAGGTCGAGACGATTCCCTGCGCAAGGATTCTGGGCGAAGAGCACGATCGCAGGAAGGTACTTCGGCTGCCGCGACCTGGACGGCAGATTCTCGATGGACAAGCTGGTCGAGACGATCAGCGGTTACCCGCAGGTGCGAGGCATCGAGCTGAAACTTTCACAGGGCGCCAAGCCCGGCAAGGGCGGCGTGCTGCCCGGTCGCAAAGTGAGTGCCGAAATCGCGCGCATTCGCGGCGTGCGCGAGGGCGAAGACTGCATCAGCCCGAACTCGCATCGTGAGTTTCATGACGTGCGTTCGATGATCAAGTTCATCGAGGAAATCGCCGCGGCCACTGGACTGCCGGTAGGCGTGAAGTCGGCCATTGGCCACCTGGATTTTTGGCAGGAGCTGGAGGTGACGATGAAGAAAACGAAAAAGGGACCCGATTGGATTACGGTCGACGGTGGCGAAGGCGGCACGGGGGCGGCTCCGCTGACGTTTGCCGATCACGTGTCCCTGCCGTTCAAGGTGGGGTTTACCCGCGTGTATAAAACGTTTCTCGACGAAAAAATGGCCGACCGCGTGACGTGGATCGGCAGCGGCAAGCTGGGCTTTCCCGACCGTGCGGTTGTCGCGTTCGCGCTGGGCGTGGACATGGTCAACATCGCGCGCGATGCGATGCTTTCGATTGGCTGCATTCAGGCGCAAAAATGCCACACCGACCATTGCCCCAGCGGCGTGGCCACGCAAAACGAAAGATTGCAGCACGGTCTGGACCCCAATGTGCAGTCGCAGCGTTTCGCGCGCTTCTGCCAGTCGTTCCGCAACGAGCTGCTGGCGGTGACTCACGCGTGCGGCTACGAGCATCCGTCACAGTTCACGACCCTGGACGTTGAAGTGGGAGCCGGGCCGGGCACGTTTAAAACACTGCAAGACATTTATGGCTACACCCCCGACCGCAAGTGGTCGCGAATTCCGGGGTGGGGCGATGCTGCAGCCGCAGTCGTGAAAAAGAAAGCGGCCTGACGAGAAACCAGAGGGCTGGCTGTCAGTCGAGCCTGAGTTTACTGGCACGGGGACTGTTCACCGTTCACCGGTTACTGGCTACGGGTCACTGAGCCCTAAAACTAGCTAATCAGATGGTACGCTTTGGGTTTAGTGAATGCGCGAATTCCCAGATGAGAAAGGGTTGAACCCAATCCTGAATCCTGGCGGCCACTCCACGGCAGGTAAGGGCTTACGCGGTCACAGCAGTTCCAGTATGCGCTGCCTGCGTTTACGCGCGCGAGCAAGTCATGCGCGCGCTTTGCGTTGGGCGTGTAAACGCCGGCGGTAAGGCCGTAGGTGGAATCGTTCATCATGCGAATGGCTTCGTCGTCGTTGGCGACTTTCTGGATGCCGATCACGGGGCCGAAACTTTCCTCTTTCATGACCGTCATGGCGTGGTTCACGTTCACCAGCACGGTGGGCTCGTAATAATAGCCGGGGCCCTTGGCGGCTTTTCCACCGGTGAGCAGCTTGGCGCCTTTTTTCACGGCGTCGTCCACCTGACTCTGAATCGTTTCACGCTGGGCCGAGCGGGTCAGCGGCCCCAGATAAACGCCGTTTTCGGTCGGGCTTCCCATCTTGAAGCTTTTTACCTCGGCCACGAAACGGTCGACGAACTTGTCGAAGATGGCTTCGCGCACGTAGATGCGCTCGACCGAGCAGCAGCTTTGGCCATTGTTGTAGAACACGCCGTCGGCAATGGCGGGGGCGACCTTTTCGACGTCGACGTCCTCGCAGACATAAACCGGGTCCTTGCCGCCCAGCTCAAAGCCCGACGCGATAAAGCGATCGGCCACGGCTTTGCGAATACGACGGCCGGTGCCCACCGAACCGGTGAAGAATACGCCGTCAAGATGCAGGCTGGTCAGCGCGCTGCCTTGCGAGCCATCGCCCACGATGGTGGCGAAGACTTCTTTGGGCACCCCCGCCTCGTGCAGCAGGGCCGCGATGCGCAGGCCGGTGAGCGTTGAAAATTCGCTGGGCTTGTAAATGACCGCGTTGCCCGCGATCAGGGCGGGAATGACGGCGTTCACGCCGACCAGGTAAGGGTAGTTCCACGCCGAAATCACGCCGGCCAATCCAAGGGGCTCATACGCGATGCGCTCGACCCGGCCCGGGGCTTCGAAAACGGTTTCGGTAGCCAGGTGCTTTGCCGACTGCTCGACAAAAAAACCGATGCGGGTGCGGGCGCCGTTCACCTCGTTGATCGACTGCTGTAAAGGTTTGCCCACCTCGCTGGTGAGCGTCTTGGCCAACTCATCGCGATTGCTTTCGAGCAGCTGGCTGAACTTCGCGATGATCGCCACCCGCTCCTCAACCGTGCGGCCGGCCCAAAGGGCCTGAGCTGCCCGCGCCTTGGCAAACTTCTCGGTAATACTTGCCTCGGTGTCGCACGACAAGGTTTGGATGGTTTCTTCGGTGGCGGGATTCACGACTTTCAGCTGGGTCAGCATGGAATGGTCCTCTGGGTGGTAATTGAGACTTTATGTTTTAGCTTGAAATAGGGTCTCCGACAAGGGGGTGGAGTGTGGAGCCTCGAGACTCAAACTCAACTCCACTCTCAGGCTGAGGCTCTGGCTCCACTCTCGCAACCGGCCCCCCGCAATGTAGTGGGTAACTTCTTCCCATCAGTCAAGTTCCCCCGTATTTTCACCGAATTAATAGGTACACATATGTCCAATACCAGCGGCGCTGATGGTTCTGGCGCCCCAGTTGCGAAGTTGCTGCAGTGGTCCCGTTCCGGGATGATCACGGGCTCGTGGGGCCCATATGAAAACTTCGAATCGCTCGTGTTCAGCGCGGCGCTTCAAACGCAGCTCCAGAAGCTTGCGTTGGGGTTTCTGGGAGCACAGGATTTTTGCGCCAAAGCCAAGCTGCCGTGGCGCCGAGGCGCGTTTGTTTTCGGTCCTGGCGGCGTGGGCAAGTCGGCGGCGTCGCGGGCGGTGGCGCTGCTGCTGGGCTGGCAGCACATCACGATTCCTGCTCATGAAGTTCTGGATACCCCGCAGCTGACTCGCGCCCTTTTCGAATGCGCGCGCCACTCGCCGAGTGTCGTGGTGCTCGACAACATCGATCAGTTTCTGACCCGCATCGACGAAACTGATTTTTTCGACATCTTCGATCTGGTGTCTGAGCGTTCCGATGGGATTTTCTGGGTCGTGACTTCACGCAAGCCTGAGCTTGTTCCCAAAAATCAGCTGGTGCGCCCGGGCCGTTTTGAAGAGGCCGTGCGCCTGACCCCGCCGTCAGCTGACGTGAAGAAGAAATATTACGAAAATCACCTGGAGCCTTTCATGGTCGCCGCATTGGGCGGCCAGCCGGAAACGCTGGGAGCCTCGAAGCTTGAGCATATTGCTTTGTTGGAATCCAACCCCGATTTGAGTTACGCGCATCTTCAAGAGATGCGCCTGCTCATTGCCAAGGTGATCATGGACGGCGATCCGGAAAAGCTGGTTCCCGAATTTCAGATGTTTTGTCAGGAGCAGGTTATAGCTGGTGATCGCTGGGGTAGCCCATCGAGTCAATCGCATGAGCTCGAGGATCGGGTCAGGCTCTCTGACCCGCGATTATTGATGTCGGCCCTTCACATCACCGACGCCTTCAAGAAAATTGTCGAGGCCACGATTTCCAATGCGACCGATGCCATCAAAGGCGCCCAATCGGCGTCTTCGAATTCGGGTTCGAGTTCGTAATTCTTGTTTCTTTAACGACTAAAAGCTAATAATTATCACTATCAGGAAGCACGATGAAACAGCTGAACTACTTAAAGTCACAAAACGCGGATTATATCGACGAGCTCTTCCAACGTTACCAGGCCGACCCCAACTCGGTTGATGAGTCGTGGCGTTTTTTCTTTGAAGGCCTGGAGCTGGCAACCGAAGCGGGC
>JACQAW010000129.1 GCA_016194725.1 Deltaproteobacteria bacterium | reverse complement strand
CCCATCACGTCCTCGCCGGCAGTGTCATCGACGGCGGTGGTGTTCGGCGGGTCCTTACGGTGCAGCCAGTAGTTGCGGGTGTGGTAGAGCGGAAATCCTTCCTGAAGAAAGCGGTTGCAGCGGTCCGAAAACGCGCGCGTGGTGCGCAGGCAACCCTTGGCTTCGCGATCGCAGATGTGGTTCTTGATCGCGACGAGCAAAATCTTTTTATCGGGGTTCGTGGCGCGGGCATCGGCGCAGACCTGCTCGCGCGCATGAAACGAGCCGGTAATGAGCTTGGGCATATCGAACGGGCGCTTGTCGTAGGCCGCCACCGCCGCTCGCCCCACGGCCGCAATAGCATCGGTAATCTTCGTGACAAAATTACCGATTCCTTCAAGGCCCGATGTTGGCGGGCAGTCGCCGGCCCAAGCCGTCGCGAAGCCTAACGTAAAAACTGAAAAGATCAGCGTTTTGCGCATCATGGTTCCCCCTCATGAAAGCTGCACTTTCAGTTTAACACATTTCGCTGCTGAATTTTAAGCAGGCCGCGCTTTTGCTCAAGGGCAAACCAGGGTGCCTACGAAATTCGAGTGCGCCTCGACCTCGCTGACCGTATCGTTGGCCAGGGTTGCCAGCAACCCCGCGCCGTTGAACGAGCCCCAGCCCGTGGCATTGTCAAAGCCCGTTACTGCCGGATAATAAAGATTCGTGCTCTTGTCGGCGATGTCGAAAAAATTCGCGGCGTACTGTTTGCTCTGGCCAATCTGGTAGAGCAACGGATTTACATACCCTATCGGCGCCAGGCCCTTCGCGTCGCGCTGCTCATTCACCAAGGCGGTAAATGCCGCCCAAAGCGGTGCTGCGCAGCTGGTGCCGCCATAGGTGTGCCAGCCGCCGTTCACGTAAATGGCATAGCCCGTATTGGCATCGGCGTTGAGTGCCACGTCTGGCACGTTTCTCATCGTGGTGGACGCGGTATTGGTAGCCGTCGCGATGCCGCTTTGCCAGCTTGGAATCGACCAGGCCGCGCTGATGCCGCCGCCGCCGGCGCCGGTCGCCGAACTTCCCGTGTTCCAGCTCGTCTCGTGCCCATAGTGGCCCGTCGCATTCGTCGTCAGCCGGGTACCGCCCACAGCCACCACGTAAGGCTGGCTTGCCGGGTCGTCAACGCTCAGAGTGGAGCCGTCGTCATAGGCGCCGGCATCTCCAGCCGCTGCGTACACGGTCTGTCCCTGCGCTGCCATCTGTAAAAAAATCGCGTTTTCGCTTTCCAAAAATGCCGGAGTCGACTCTTCCTCGCTCGAGCCCCACGACGTGCTGACAGTCTGCGCGATATTGTCGCTGGCAATGCGAGCATACCCGTCCAGCACGCCCTGGTCGGTGTTGATTGACTCGTAAACCAGAATTTTCTGCGCGCTGGGTGCAATTGCGGCCATCAGCTCGATATCGAGGGTCACCTCGCCGGCATCCGAGCCTGCCGCTCCAGTCGCCCCGTCGATCAGGATATTTTGCAGAGGCACGGCTGGAAGGCCAAAAGCACTCTCGTACGCGTCGACATCGGAAGCCGTGTAACCATCCAGTTCGAAAACCGCCAGCGTCTGTCCCGCACCCACGGCCGTCACCGGAACATTGTAAGCCAGGCGTACATCGGCGGGCGTGAAACCGCCGCCCACGCCGCTACCTGCGCGGCTGGGGTCGACCTGCGCGGCCGGCCGCAAATGCGTCCGCCGCTTCGTGAAGTCGTGCAGCCCATGAATAGAGTGAATGGAAAGCTCTTCGGGCGTTTGCAGCTCAAAGGCTGGCGCAAAGGAGGTTTTTCCACCGAACTCTTCGGGTTTCAGGAATTTGTGAAAAGTGGGACTGCCTGGCCGGTACATCTCGCGAAGTTTCTGTGCCAGCTCATCAGAGTTGTTCAGGTCCAGAGCCACGGTAATCGGAAGCTCGCGCGTCTCATCCATCTTTCCCAGATCGGCGGCCTTTCTGGCCGCTCCGGGCAGGTGCCCGTGCAGCTTGCGCATTCGGCGACGCGGCTTCGAAGGAGTCGCTGGGGGCTCGTCTAAAAACGGGCCCTTGGCCGCGAGCGCCGTTTTGGTGGTTATGGTTGCAGGCGCCTGAATGCGGCAGCCAACATCAGTTCCCGAAGTCGAAGGGTCGCTCGGAGCGCTCTTGGCGCAGCCTGAAAAAATCAGCGCGCCCATGAAAAGAATCAACGAACCCAGCTCTAAAAAAGTCTTCTGTCGCTTCGTCATAATGCAGACACCTCGAGCCATGAGTACCGCTCTCACCGCCGGGCCTGCCGGTCGGGGAGCTATTGAGGCGCGCATCATATTCCAATTTGGGATAAGATCAAGTAAATAGTTGAGTTTTTTGGTTTGACGCAGTAATTACAATAATTTGTATGTCGACCGCCAAAATCGAGCGGGACGAGCATTTCTCGCCTGACCGTGTGTGCCGATACTTCAGCTCCTCACCATGACCTGAGCTCGCGCCTATCACCATTGCATCGAGCACGGTTCCAACCTATCGTGGGTTTTAATCATGATTAGCATAATTGGCCTCTGCACCTCAATGATGACAGTATCAGCCCTGGCCAGGGGAACAGTGGTAGTTGGAAAATTGGATACGATTTATTCCCCTACCCGGATATCAAAGGCCTGGGCTTACGACAAACAGCAGCGCATTGAGGTGGGGCTCGGAGAGAACATCATGGCGGGCGACAGAGTCGCTTCGCAGCCGGGCCAAAGCCTCGGTATTGCGCTGATAGATAAAAGTGAAATTGTCCTCGATCAATCGGCAGAGCTTACGTTCGGGGAAAAGCTGGATAATGCAGGACATATTCTGGAGCTGTATCTGGCTCATGGCTCGATGTACCTGCACGTGCAGTCGGTTTACAATTATGGCGACTTGTTGGCGCTCGAAGTGCCGAAGGCATTTTTCGGGTTCGTGTCCGGTGACTTTTACATTGAACAGGACCCTTCGGGCAGCGCAACCTTGCGATCATTTCGCGGAGTAGGTCGGGTTGCGGCCTCGGCAGACAAGCTGCTGCGTGACAACGCCTATACGATGGTCGATCAGAGCTATCAATACACAGCGAGACAGCTGGGGGCTCCGATAATATTCAAAATCAGCGACGCCATTAAAAAGCTCAATGTAACGAATCCACTTCTGGCCAGGCATGCCGAGAAGATTCGGCAGGAGCGCTTTCCCCTGCCCTATGAACCAGGCAGTGGGGCGGGCAGCGCCGCCGTGAAGACGCCGTTCCCAACTTCGAACGGCGCTCCCCGGCAGCTGCTCCACTGATTATTTTAGTTGGCTGAAAGTTTGCTTTCCGGAGCTTTTTCACTGCCAGCAGAAGCCGGCTTGCCTTCAGCGTTCTTGGACGACGGCACTTCGGCCAGCTTCTCGCCACCCTTCACCGCTTCCGGTGCCCGGTCGGCGATCACGCCATGAGCCTTGGCTTCTTCCAGGTCGACTTCGCAGCGCGAGTGCAACGTCTTGCCGAAGTGGAACGGCATGATGGTCTCGGCGACATAAGACTTGGGGCCGTCAGGCGTGAGCTCGATCGTCGAGCCGATATCAGCCACCAGAACATTCTTCGAGCCCTCCTTCTTCTTGAGCTTGCTCGAGTAGGAGCCAAGGCCCGGAACCTTCGTCATCTTGCATTCCACCGAGCCATTGCTGGCAAGGTAAATGTCGGCCACGATCGGATTGTCGATGCCCGTGCAGTGAGCAACAAGCTTGCCTGCCGGATCGGCCATCGCGATGCTGGCGCCAACGATCGTGAGGGCCATACCGAAAACCATGACGACATTGAAGTTTTTCATCTTAAAGACCTCTCTCATTGAAATGTGTGCTGCCGACTATCTAGTGCAACGTAGAGGCCAGAAGAACTTCGGCTAAATGTTCGATAATTTTGCGATATATTTGCAGAATTTCAAGCACCGTCGTCAGGGCTTCGACAGGTGCCTTGAGGCGATACACTACCCTGGCCGTCATATCAGGTTACTGCTGCACCGGGATCGGTCTGTTGTCGCTGAACTTCTCAGCAATGACGTGCACCACTCCCGTGACCCTGTTTCCCCAGGGGTCCTTGACCTGGTACGTGTAATCCCCATCCTTGGCGAAGACAAAAGAAGCGCGCTGGTTCGAATCCAACTGGGCGCGGTTGTAGGGATAGACAATGCCTGGCCCGTCGATGCGCACGTCGAGCAGCCCGGCGCCTTTTACATTGTGGATCGTCAGGCCCTTCGGACCAACCACGTAATATGGCGCAAGCGAGTTGTGGCAGCTGCGGCCGATACTGGGCCCGCCACAGTAAAAATTCTGCGCCCTGATGTCCTGAATGTGCGTGGGCAGGATAAAACCGCCGAAATCCCGCGCGGGATTCGAAACCGGTGAAGCGGGGCCCCCCGTGTTGTACGTCGTCAGCAGCCCGTAATGATCCGACATCCACACTCCGTTTATCGGTAGATTGAAAACGATCGTCGAGGCCAGAGGGCTGATACCGCGACCCAACGCGTAGAGGTGGTCAATGCGCCCCGAGGAGTTTTCGCCAGCCTGATCGGGAAACAGGTAGCCGCCGAGCTCCATGGGATTAAAGCAGGCGTCAGTGACATTGGCGCAATCGGTGAAACCGGGATCGGTCGGGTGATTGACCTCCCAGGCATCTGTGTAGCCCGCGCTCCTGATCGCCTGATCCAGAAGGCTGCCCGGCGGCGAGTTCAAGTCGCCCCCTGTGATGACCTTGGTCGTGCCCCAAACTCCGCCATTCTTTTCGACCTGAGCCTGGATCGCGCTGTTCAAGGCCAACATCTGGTCGCGCTTGTCGCTGTCGGTGTCGCCCACAAGGTGGGTCGTGTACAAGTACGCGCTTTCGCCATCAGCAAGGGTGATTCGCCCGCCCACTCCGTAGCTCACGGCGCCAGTGACCAGTACCCAGTTCTTGCCGTCGCCTATGCTGTGGGCGCTATGGGGCAACTCGATTGCCTGCACCTCAGAAAGATGCAGGGATTTTTTAGCGAGGATGGCCACGCTATCATATAGAAAGCCCGGCGCGCCCATGTCGAGCCGGTAGTCCATGTCCCAGTGGAGCGCTCTGGCCAGCGTAATCGCCACCGAGGGATCGCCGTGATAATTCCAGCCCTCCTGCAGCAAAATCACGTCCGGATGATTGACTCCGACCCAGTCGAGCAGCGCACGAAAGCGTCCGTCACGCAGGCGGCTGTCGATATCGTTGGGAACCATTTCGGCATTGAAGTTCAGCGACAACACCCTCAGAAGATGGGACCGCGGCGCGCTTGGCTCCTCCGCGCCGGCGAAAGCAGCGCAAAATATCAGCGCCAGAACCACGGCTATCCGAAATAAACAATTGCCCATGACAACCCCCCATTTCAGCCGATACGATAAATAGACTATTTTTATCGGAATAAATAGTGCTCTTGAGAGTTGGGGACCTCAGCGATTCATCGACTGGCGGGATGACACCCATGCAGTGACGAGTTACCTTTCATTTGCCGCATGCGCGCAGGCCAGAGTGCCGTGGGCGAGGTACGCCGGGCGGTTTTTTTTCAAAACCTTGACACCTTACCCCCTCCAGAGTTCTCTATCAAAACAGGGGAATGAAAATGAAATGGCTCGCTGCTCTCGCCTTGATAGTCACTTTCACCACAACAGGCCACGCTTCGATAAGCCCATATGTCTGTGAAGACCCTGCTGTGCGCTGCGTGGAAGTAGGCCATAGCATCTCAAAAGACCCCCCGGGCCTGGAAATCTACCGCTTCGCGATTCCGGAGCTGAAGCTATTCGTCAACACCCCTTTGTACCGCATGAAGCTGGTCTATGATCCCATCGCCCGGGAAGTGGTCGTGAAAAATGACCGCGAGCTCCTGATCGTGGGTAAACTGGCTCCGGAGTACAACGAAAAAAACTGGAACCCCTACACGCTGGTCCTCGACCCGGAGGTTTCAATGGTGTCGGCGATTCTGAGAACCGGCGGGGAATATTTTTGTCTCGAGCCGGAGTTCGGATTTGGGACCAAGGTGCGAATCGATGTGGCGGAAGTAAAGACAGTATTCACCCGAAAAGACCAGCAGCTAGCCTTCACGCATGTCACTCGCACGAGCGGCTTGAAACGCGCGGGTGGAATTTGCTTTAACAGCGATAAGCCATCAAAAATAATCTGGGGCAATCCACGCCCCGGTTCTTAGTTGGATTTGAGCCAATATCTTTGGAATAGTTGAACAGGATCTCAGTGCCTGCTCGCTTACATGTGTCACTCGAATCGCTTGAAGTAGCCAAAGTTCAATGTCCAGCCAGCCGGATCGGTGGCAAGCACATCCTGGCCAGCGTATTCGGTATGGTCGACCGAGGCGCCAATCGTATCCTCGTGGTTCACGCGCCAGCGCACTTCCGCGCCATAAGTCGTCCGTAACGAATCGCCACCGGCGCGGGCCTTCATCTTCGCACCCACGTATACTCGATCGGCGATGCCAACACCCGCGCGCATGTCACCGGTCATCGCGTACGAAAGTGCCAGCGCATTCCTGTCGACGACTCGCAGGCCAATTCCCATGGCGCCATGGATGTACAACTCCAGATTTTTCGTGACCCGCAGCATCTCGCTTGCACTGATGCCGCCCAGCTCGAGCTCAAGGCGCATCTCGCCCTGCCATTGCGTGCCGACGGGCCCGCCGCCCATGCCTGCCTCGAACTTCACCATGCCCAGGCGTACCAGGCCCGCGCCCGAGGTATCATCGTCGGGGCTGCTCGCGTGCCGCGATTCCCACGTCGAGGTGTCGATCTCGGCAACGACCGCGCCCGACTGCTCGTCGTTTGTCAGGGAACTTACCGCGAAGCGCGTCCGCAGCCACTCCGACTCGTTCTTTCGTTTCACGCCCGGCGCCTGGGCCCACACGTCGACGTACAGGGGCGCTCCGCCGATGCGCACTCCGTGTCCGTCCGAGAAACTCAGGTCGTCGGAGTCGACGCTTCCTATGGTTTTCGCCATCTCGCGAAGGGGCTCGTCGGCGCTTGCGCCGGGCCCGCAGGCCAGCGCGATAAGAATCAAGCACAGGAATCTTTTCGTCTTCATGGCGCCGCAAAGAGCAAGAGTAGTGCCAGCGCGCACGGCACGCCTTGCATCTGCGCGGCAAGCGAAGTACGCCGGAATTACAGGGGCCTTCGGCCCTCGTGATCCGACCAGAACACCAAAGCGCCTCTATTGGTTGCCAGCCAGTGCTTCATCTCGCGTTTGACAGGCCTGTAATTTCGACCATGGTCAGAGTGCAGGAAACGCGGATTACCGCGCGGCGCAAGCAGTGTCCTGGCTGTGGTTGTCTTATGCAGGCGATGTCGAAACATAATTCAGGGCCTCATCTTTGAATAACTCAGAAACAGCATGATGAATCTGCCAAGGCGCGATAATTTCGCAGTCTGGATGCTCGACAAGCCATTGCCTCGCTTCGACCGGAGTATGGAAAACCTGCGTATCACTGAAGCAGTAGACACCATCGGCTTTGGGCAGCGCGATGACGCAGGCCCCGGCTTGTCCATAGGCCACGCCATAGCGGTCAATTTCAAATTGAAAGGCTGCTTGAGAAAACATGCTGTAAAGGCGTACCCGCGTATTCACGCGAAGTATACAGGCGGCTAGAACCGCGTGCAAAGGGGAGCACACCGAAAGCTGGGCGCCAGTATCGAATTCAACCGTGTGTGGCGTGCGATTCAACCCAAGCCCATACGCCCGAAGCGAACCAAGCTCGAGATTGGACTCGCCTCGCGAGGCAGCGAGCAGGGTTTCGGAAAATTGCCGTCTTTCCTTCTCGGTCCGCGGCAACAGCTGCCGCAGGCAGGCAGAGAGTTCAGGTGTCGTCATTGAAAAAGGTTAACACTTATTGCACCATGATGCAACAGCAGTGCTGTGCGTACAGAAGCGCGCACGGCCTGCCATCAGAAGCTAAATCGAAAAAACCACCTTGCCCCGAGCGTCAAAAAATCTGGTGACCGAGCCCGGATTATCAGGTACTAACTTCGCATCCATGAAGAAGCATAAGGACCTTATAGCGGTACTCAAATCAAATGAAATGCGCATCACGCCTGCCCGCAGGCTGCTGCTGCAGTTCATTCTTGATAACAGCTCAAAGCAACTCTCGCTAAAAGACGTTCACGATTTCATGGAAGAGAATATGCCCGGCGTCGATAGATCGAGCATCTATCGAAATCTGGAAGCCTTTAAAAAACTCGATATCATCCAGGAACTGATGCTGCCCAAGCTGGGTAAACGTTTTCAATATGTATTTGATCGCAAGGTACATCATTTTTTCATCTGCAAGGCCTGTGGAAAGCTGAATAAGGGAAACAAAGCGCTCTTTGAGAAAGTCGAGTCCGCCCTTAAAGACGTTCACGGCTTCTCAAAGGCGAACCTATCGGTTGTTTTCTACGGCTATTGCTCAAGCTGCGGCAAAAAAACCGCCCAAAAAGAAGCCACCCGCTCAGCTCACGGCGCTTTGTCTGAAGCGCAACAGAGCATGCGCTGACACCGCGGGCAGCCGGTTAAGACCCGCCCCCTCATGACTTCGACATAGACTTGCGCCGGCAAGGTCATATTGCAGCCCGTGCAAAATCTATTCGTCACCCGCACAATGCCGAGCCCGCCTTTAAGAGAGCGAAGCCGTTCATAGTGCGCAAGCAGCTCACCGCTGACGCGCGACAGGTAACGGCCTCTGCGCTTCGAGATTTGGCGAAGCTTTTCCTGAAGACTACCGGCATCCTCAAGCGCAAGTTGCTGCTGGCTCTTCAGCTCCAGCTGCCGCGATGCCTGCCCGTCGCTCAGAGCCTTCAACTCTTCCGTCGCCTGCCGCTCACGGGCGACGAGTGCCGCTAGGGCGGAGTCGAGGCTGTAAATCTTTACCTTAACTCGCTCAAGCTCAGCAGGCATGCCTGGCTTCTTTCTTTGCTTTTCCAGCTTGGTACGAGCGGCCCGGTGAGCGTCGAGCTCTGAGGTCGCCGCGGCGATCTCATTTCTTGTCTCGTCCAGAAGGCGTTTTGCGGCCGTGAAAATTCCCCTGAACGCCTCGACGTCTCTCTTGAGGCGCTCAATGGCCGCCGGGCGGCAGTGGCTTTCGCGAACCGAGCGAGTGACTTCGATATCGATGGTTTGAATCTCACAAAGCAAATCCAGCTGTTCCGAAAGATTGATCACACGCCGACCCTACTATTAAACGCATCATGTTGCAAGAGCAGGTAAATGCGGGGGTTAGTGTGCCGCAGGGCTCACTGGATTTTCAACCACAGCTGAAGATTTCCGGTGCCCACTGGATGATCCGAAACAAGCTCGTAGCCCTCTGGCATCTGAAGACCCAGCCCAATTCCATGATAGGCCGCGACTCTGGTACCGGCTGGCGCCGCTGCCAGCCTGGCGTGTACGAGCGCCAGGTAAAGTTCACACAGCTGCAGTGAACAGGGCAGGCTATCATCCAATCTTGCCGTTGGATCGACCTGTTCCTGGAACGGGTTATAGAAATAAAATGACTGAAAACCTGACCAATCCATCTCGGCCATATTCATGTTCAGGAATTGGGCGCGGGAAACTCCATGCTGCCTTGCAACCGCCGTTGCGATATCCGCAAGCGACTTGCGTTGCTCGACACCAAAGTAATGGGCCATCGTGGTCAGCGCGCCGACCAGACAGAACTTACCCAAGCCTGAACCGACGTCGAGAACGCGGGTGTCGGGCGTGCAGGCCAGAAAACTCGCCGCCCGTCTTGCCACGCGCACCGGCGTCCAATGTCGGTGCGATAAATCCCGAAGCTCCAAGGGGTAGACCCGATCGAACTGCTTATCAGATATCAACGCCCCCTGCCGCAGGGTCTCCAGAGCCAGCACTTCGTGTTGCGCGGGCTCGATCCTATTCTGAACTTGTAACATGCCGCTCTTTGTTTCAGTATTGCTCATTATTGCTGCTGCACTATAGTGCAATAACGATTATATGCACAGCATGGATTTATTGCAAGATATGGCATTTGCTGGTAGCGCTTTGAGGCGCATGAATACCCGAAAAAAAACCATCCTCGAAAGTTTCTTTGGCGTGCTTATGAACACCTGCCCACGGTGTTTTGGTGGCGCGGTATTTTCGAGGCTGCTGACTATGAACCAGACCTGCCCCAAGTGCCAGCTCAAGTACGAAAGAGAGCCGGGGTATTTTTTGGCCGCTATGTCCTTGAGCTACAGCATGGGTTTTGTGGTGGTGCTGCCGATCTTCCTGTTTCTACTGTTTCGAGACCTCTCGCTCTTATATGTCGTGGGAATTCCTGGCGTGATATTGGTGATGCTGGCTCCAATCACGTTTCGTCTTTCGCGCCTGATCTGGCTGCATTTTGACTTTCGAATCAATCCCCAGGAGTTCGAGAAGAATTAGCTTTGCATAACCAGACTAACTTGCTGTCTGCGCGAAATCACGCCCCGCCAGGTACGGCTATTTTTCGTCCAATTTCTTTTCAACCTTTTTCGCAGCCTTTTTTACGTCTTTGTCGATTATCTTCGCCGCGTCGCCAGTACTTGCGTAAGGGCTGATCCGAGCTTTTGGGAATATAGGCGATTTGCAGCGGCGTTGGGGTGTCCGTCGTGCGCCAGCTTCTGGTTATTGAAGACGGGGTCCTGGAAGTTCACGCCCATCCAGGCCAGCGTTACCAGAGGGTGGTTGGCGGCCCATTCCTTTGAAAATCTGTCCGAAAAGGGAGAAAGGTCGGCCAGCACCAACGGAATACCTCGCTGCTCGCAGGTGCTGGCGATCTCGTCGAGTATTCCCTTTGTAACTTGCCAATGTTCGGGTCTGTCCTCGTCCCATTCATTGAGCTTGTCGTCCAGAAAGTTCATAAGCGCCGACTCGGTGACGAACGGCAATCCCTCGTAAACATATTTGGCCATTTCCACCCGAAGATTTCCCGATGAGTCGCGCTTTGCAAAAGGCTGAATCATGCTTCCCCAGGCGTCAGAGTAGGGCTTTACCATTTTTCTTCTTGTCCGCGAAAACGTGTTGCGCGAAATATGCCCCGCCATGAAGCCAAGTACCACAGCCTTGGGGCGCCTGCCCGTGGCTAGCGCCCCACGAAGCTGCAGCAGCGAATGCAATGTGCCGTAGCCGGCCACGCCAAAATTCGTGACGTCGTAGGCGGGAAATCGTTCCTGTAGCAGCCAGGGAAACGTTTCTGAGTCGTTGAGGGTCCAGCCGTATGTCAGCGAGCAGCCAAAGATCCAAAGTTCATCCTTATGCCCTTTGGTCGAGCCGGCCTGGGGGCGGGTGACCCTGTGTCCCTCGCCATCCTGTACGCCTTTCCAGGTATAACCTGTGGGGTGAGTTATTCTAAAAGCTCCAGGCAGATTTGCGTAGCCGAGAATGGGATGCGGCCCGATAAAACTGCCGCCCGGCTCGACCCGAATGGATATTTCATGGGAAGAATAAGGCAGTAATCCTTTCGCGCGGCAATACCACTCACCCGCAATCAACGCGGCAGCAGTGGAGATTCCCAGGATGACCAGGACGGAGAATACCTTGCGTTTCACATTGGTGGGCTGCAATGAAGCCATGCTTCCCTCAGTGTAAACATCAATTGAGCGGGCACAAATAAAACTTTGCGCGCGTTTTCTCCCAGGATCGGCAAGGTCCCGTCACGTGCGCGCGAAGCTGAGTAACCGCGGCTGAGCTGTCTTCAGGCAAGGGCGGATCGACAGGAGAAGAGAACAGCAGAAAGGCTTTCCTGTCGTTTGCGGTCGGAAATCGAAAATTCTCGATTTTATCCTGAATCGAGATGGCCTCAAGCGGGCGCGTCACATAGCCGGCCCGGGGTGCACTTAGCGGAATGGCCCAGATCCAGCGCGCATAGATTACGGCGTCGGGCCATTCCGTTTCCAGGTATTTTGCGACTGCTTGCAGAGCTCGTATTTGTTCGACATATCCGGCTCGGTAGGCCTGGTATTCATAGGCAAAATCGCCGTTGTTCCATTCCGAGGTACCCAGCGACGAAGCAACCGCCACGGCCGCCACCTGTACCAGCAAACCTGCCTTCAGGTCAGCCAAAGCCCAGGAACCAAGCACGTAAAGGAGAGCTGTTGAAACCGTGGCATAGCGCGGATTTACCAGCCCAAAAAAAACGAGGAACAGAAATTGCGTCAGTAATGCTGCAACCAATGCGCGAAAATGGCCTGAAGTCCGGCCCACCACCGAAGTGCTGAAATATCGGCGTATCAGCTGCCAGGCCAAGCCTGCCAGCAGCACCAGGGAAATGATTTTGCGCCCGGAATCCATGAAGATAATGTTGGGCCATTCCTGTATGAAGCGTTCAAACAGCAGTGTCGGTCCCCCGAGAACCGGAAAATTTGCTTCGAAGTAAACTCCCAGCCCTTTATGGATACCGATGAAATAAAGGCACCACACCGACAGTCCAATGAAGGCTGGCGCGAAAAAGCGCAGGAAAACAGGCCGGAAGTCCGAGCGTGGAACCCGGTTGAAAATGAGGCAGGCCAGTACGGGAGCGAAGATCACCGCGGTGCCGTTGCACAGGCATGAGACTGCGAAGAACACCGCTCCGCGTTTCCAGGACATAGAAAGCGCGCTTCCAAGGGCCAGCAGGCCGAACGCAGCCGCGGAAAAGTCAGGCTCGATGGACAGCGAGCTCGAGCGATACAAGGTGCTCAAAAAAAATCCGGCTACCGCCAGGGCCGCCATCGGCCGGCTGGCGCGCAGGCGGGCCAATGAATAAATGCTGGTGCAAAGCAGGCCCGAAACCAACAGCGCGGTTGAATGAAGCACCTGCATCTTCCAGCCGAACAACAGGGTGAGCGCCGCAAGCAGGGCATAGTAAAGCTGCGGGTGGTAAATTTCCATGAATTGAATTTGGCTGAAAAGCTGAAAGTGGGTACGGTAAAGCCGGTAGGCTTGCTGGCTGAAAAATCCGGCTTCGTCGTGATAAAGTGGCAGGTCAAAGTGATTCCAGCGGAGTGCAAGAGTTGCCAGCACGCTGAGTACGAAAAATACGACGAACTCGGGTCTATTGGGCTGCTTCAAGCAACCCTCCGCGCCGGATTTTTTCGGCCACCTTGTCGCTGACCGCATGAGCCAAAGCCTCATATCCCTTGGCGCTCAGCTGGTAGAAGCTCGAAAGATAAGGGCGGTAACGGGGGTACCAGGGCTTGACAGCCACGCGGTTTTTGAACCTTCCAAACTCCTCGACGAAGTTATCGGGCGTCCGGTCGAATTCCTCAAAATCTTTTTTTGACGGGGGATAAGTCTTGAAAGCGTCGTCTATGGTCCAGAGCTCCACGTGATTCTGCTGTGCGATGGCTTTGTAGTAAGGCCGTCTGAAGTCAGCGCCCACCTGATCCAAAAGCACCACCGGAATATTCTTTTGCTTCAGAGTAGCAATCATTTTAGCCATTATTTCCTCGAAATGCATCACGCTTCGCTTGAGGAACTCCTCGCTGTGAATGCCCAGGATCCGAGTAGCCATCACATAGCCCACATAAAGCGGGCTGAATAGACCGGTGTAAAGGCGGTGAATGAGCTGGGTCTGCATATCTTTTGAAAAACTCCGCAGCAGTATCGGCTTAGGCACTCCTCGCAAAACATGATCCTCCGGCGCGTAAAAGTCATACAGGGAGCCGACGTCCACCAGTCCGTACTCCAGAAAGACCAGATCGGGCTGATAATTCAAGCCTTCACGCTGCAGCCGCGCATAGCCCATGACGGCAGTCGAAGCATGTATGCCCGCATTCCACACTTCGAAGTGATATCCGAGGTTCTTGGCATTCAGAAATTTTTCGAGCAGGTAGGTGAAGGTCTGCTGATCGTTCACGGCATGGCCGAAAGTCTGATACTCGCCCAGGCAAAGAATGCGAATGGTTCCAGCTTTCTTTTTTACGACGCGTTCCGGATCACGGTAGCCCAACGAATTGATAGTGGCCGTATACGGATGTGCCTGCGCCCAAACCGGGTCACGAAGAAAATCATGTCCGGTTAATGTCTGGCTGGGAGCCAGCCTGGCGAAGGGATAAATCGCTGTAACTCTTGCGGGGTCGTCAAAGCCGATATTCGCGAAAGCGGAATACGGCGGATTGAGGTAGCTGGTTTTTTCATTTTGGGTCCAGACTTGGAAAATTCTCTTGTGCACCCGAGTGTAAACTGGAAGCATGAAGGTCTCCCAGTCGTCTGGCCCTGCTTTCTCGACCTGCCACCTGAGCCAGCCCTCGCAAAGAAGAAGAGCAATCACCATGCCCAGAATTCCGAGGGCAATCATGCGCCCGGACTGTCTTTTCCTCTTTATTGCCATCCTGCCCTAGAGGGTACCATGAATTCTTGGCATGCCGCATACTAATGCAGGCCCGCGTTTTCAATTCACTACCGCCGCCACTCAAGATCAACCGATCTTATGGGTAGAGTCATGCCAGAAGCTTACCATCTTGGCAGGTCTCGCACGAGCAAGCTGGAGACGACTTGGTGAGCCGCTGCACTGGGATGCCCATTCTCGGGAATGACAAACGGGTCTCCATCTTCATTTTCCAGTTTGACTCGTGAATAATCGAAAGACTGAACTCCTCTTTCGACCAGAAGAGGGATGATTCGCCTGGCGAGTTCCTGGCCAGGATAAAAGAGCACGTAGAATTTGCTGTCAGGAAACTCGCGCTCGAACTCAGCCTTCATCGCCGCCAGCAGCGCGGCAACCAGATCCAGATCTTTTTTTCCGATCCACCAGGGATACTCGACATTGAAATGGCGAAGCAGCGCGCTTTCACCAAGGTGACTGTAGATCCAGGAACGCAGGGGCCGGCCCTGCGACAGCGAAGAGTGTTGAACCGGCTGGCCATTGTCGGCAAGCTCATAGAAGGGCTGGCGGGCGGCGAATTTGTTAACCCGAGTCATCGTCCCGATTGCTCGACTGACCTGATCATCCATGAAAGTGTAAATGAATATTCCCTGGCGTTGGGGGATCTGCTGCCGAAGGTCGATATTCTTAATCCTGGTCAGCACGCTATGGGGGCCGTAGCCGCTGACGCCGTAATTGTAGGCGTGGTAGCCGGTTGCGAGTTGCGAAACGTAATAGGGCAGTGTTTCATTGCTGTCCACCCACTCACCAAAGGTGAAAGAGCAGCCAAAAAATGCTAAAAAACGCTCGCGCTTATGCTTGAGGTGTTTCTGTCCAGGAGTGATTCTACGACCATAGGCATCCATGTCGTAGTGGACGTCGCGCACTACCTTGGCGGCGGCGACCAGGTCGCGTCCTTTGGTTTCCAGCCACCTGCTGTGAAAATTCGGCCTTAAAATATTACCGGTTTGTTCGTCGTTCATCAAAAAATCCCACGAAATCGCGCGTAAATTTCCGCTGGTCGTAAAACGATACTTCATGACTTTGCCAGTAAGAGGATGCGTTACGTTCGATAAGGCGAGCAACGCGGCATCGGCGGGCCGGTAATCTTTGAATCGATAGAAAAATTCGGCGCAGGCCAGCAACCCCGCGCAGAAAACCGCTGTTATTGCCGTCCCCGCGACGATAAGAGTAAGCCGTTTGAAAGCATGACGCTCAGTCACTCCCCCATGATACGTTCTGGAGCGGGTTGACCGCAATGATGAACACCGCTGAATGTTTTTTGTCAGTGGCTTGGGGCCAGCGCTTCACGATGTAGCAACAGATAATCGTGCAGCAACTCCGCCATGAGCTCGTGTCCCCGCATGTTCAGGTGCGAGTCTTCGGGGCTCACCCATAGCCCTTTCTCACGACCGGCAAAACGCCTTTCGAAGGCCTTTACCGTGTCAAGCAGCGCGAAGCCGCGCGCGTTAAACGTGGCGGCGATCTTGTCATAGAGCTGCCGGTAGGGAGACCCTGGTCCCAGATCGTGAGGCTGGGGGACGAGCATCGCGAGCATAAAAGCGTTGGCGCTTACGCTGCTGGCCCGAATTTCGTCAAGGCACCCCAGCGTGCGTTGCCAGTCCGTGCTCGTGTCCTCGTATATGCGGCGATAGTGGGTAAAGAGGTCTTCATTTCCGAGCAGGCCTTTGAGCTTTCGCAACTTGTCGTACAGAAACGCGGCCAGATAGGAATGCTTCAATAATAAATTGTCGGAGTTGAAGCCACGGGGCTCGGCATCGGGCAAAAAATACTGCACGAGCACCAGATCGGGGCGCACCTGCCTCAGCTGGCGAGCAGCCAGCCTGGCCTCTGTACAGGTGTTGTAATTTCCCACGCCCGCGTTCGCGATCACCACCCGTCTGCCCGGGCCCAGCACGTGCTCGCGGTTGAGGCGGTCCTGCAGCCGGGTCGTGAATAGTTCGGCCAGCGGCACGCCCCATCCCATGGTTATCGAATTTCCAAGTACAAACACACGTGCTTCATCGGCCCCCTTCACTGTGCCCAGGTCGGTTGCCGAGCGGTGGCCAAGGCCATTGAGCGATATGTCGACACCCATAAGACGGGCAGTTGTATTCGGACGGTGGAGATGGCTGACTTCCTGAAACAGGTCGCGCATCTTGAGCTCTTTCGCATACCGTACCATCTCGAGGTCGTAGATCGGATATCGGCTGTTCGCCAGGCGCAATGCCAATTCTCCGGTGCCCAACGCGATGGCCCAGGCCAACACTCCCGTCGTCAGGACCATCGTGAGCTGGTTTGTTTTCCTGGCTT
>JACQAW010000128.1 GCA_016194725.1 Deltaproteobacteria bacterium | reverse complement strand
TCGACAAGGACAACACCACCGTTGTCGACGGCGCTGGCAAAAAAGCCGACGTCGAAGGCCGCGTGAAGGTTCTGCGCAAGCAGATCGATGAAACGACTTCGGATTACGACCGTGAGAAGCTCCAGGAACGCCTGGCGAAGCTCGTGGGCGGCGTCGCTGTCATCAACGTCGGTGCTGCTACCGAAGTTGAAATGAAGGAAAAGAAACAGCGCGTGGAAGACGCTCTGAACGCAACCCGCGCGGCTGTCGAAGAAGGCATCGTGGCAGGCGGCGGCAGTGCTCTGCTCCGTGGCGCACATGGCCTGGGCAAGCTGAAGCTGGACAATGCTGAACAGCAGGCTGGCGTGAACATCATCAAGCGTTCGTGTGAAGAACCTCTTCGCATGATCGCTCAGAACGCAGGCTGGGAAGGCTCTGTTGTAGTGGACAAGGTCCTCGGCAACGAAAACCCAAACTGGGGCTTCAATGCTCTGACCGAAGAGTACGAAGATCTCTACAAGGCCGGCGTTATCGATCCTACCAAGGTTGCTCGTTGCGCTCTGCAGAACGCAGCCAGCGTGGCAGCCTTGATGCTCACCACTGAAACCCTGATCGCTGAAAAACCGAAGCGTGAATCTGCTGGCGGCGGCGCTGGCGGAATGCCAGGCGGCATGGGCGGAATGGGCGGCATGGGCGGCGGTTTTGACATGTAAGCATGTCGGACTAGCGCTCTAAAACGCTATGTACTGAAGAAGGGCGCTGGAAGAAATTCCAGCGCCCTTTTTATTTTTTAACGTCTCTGAAACCGTCAACCCGTTCCATCAGCTCTTTATTGACGACGGTTTCCAAGGCTGCCCGTCTGGTTTTGAGGTCGGTGATTTTGGTCCCGAAATCTATTTCTTCCTGGTCGTAAAAGCAGGCCACCAGGGCCCGGGTCGCTTTCAAACCCGTGCTGCCGCATTTGGTGAATACGCCCTGAATCTCGGCGGGCGTTGGCGGCGAGGGCTGGACCACGGCATTGTGCTGATCGACCAGCTTGTTGAGGGTGCCAATGGCAAAACGCCTGCGCCAGCCCACCAGCTTGTCATTGAAGGTGGGTTTGAGGTTCGTGTAGCGTTTTTCCATGATGGCGTTTTGCTTGTCGATGAGCGCATGCTCTTCGGCGCTGGTGAACAGGCAGGTCAGCGCGGCCAGGCAAATGTCGCCCTCGTCTTTTTTCACGCAGCCCTTATAGGCCGACGATTTTCGGCACTTGCCCACGATGCCTTTCATGATGGCTTCGCGTTTCTTTCCCAGAATCTCGAGCATGGGCTCTGCGACTTCATGGACGTGCTTCTTGAGTTCCGACTTGTAACTCGCGACTGGCATTTCGGTTTGCGCGAAGGCGGCGGACAGCCACAGGGTCAGTAGCAGGCTCATGGTTCAATGGTACACGAACCGGCTGTTTGACGGTGTCGTTTGTTTGACGCGGCTGACCGGATTGGCTGTTGGGACATTGGCGATGGGATTTTCTTTCCTCGGACAGATTTTCGCGGTTCCCGGCGGGATTTTCCCAGGGCGGGGGTATTTTCGGCGAAAAATTCCCAGTCTGGAGCACGGTGAGCAGCTTGCGCCGTAACGTTAGCCATTCCCGAAAGGGATTGGCCCGGAGATTGCTTTATGTCCCTCAGAGGGAACTCTTCGATGGCCGATTCCATTTATGATTCGACAGTAGGCGGGCTGCAGGCGGCGATGAACTTCCGCCTTATGAATCAGAACGTGATCTCAAGCAACATCGCGAATGCGGACACGCCAGGCTATAAGGCCCAAAAAATGGAATTCGAAGACGCGCTTAGAAACGCGCTCGAGGTTTCGGGCCGCCTGAAAATGGAAGGCAGCGATGCCGAGCATTATACGAAGGCTGACCCCGGGCGAATCGACCCCGAAATCTATGACAACCCCAATGGGGTCGTGCACCTGGACGGCAACACGGTTGACCGCAACGTGGAGCAGGTAGATCTGGCCGCTAACCAGATGCAGTACGATGCCGCGGCCGAGATGCTCAAGCGCAAGCTGGCGATCATGCGCTACGCGATCAGCGACGGTGGGGGAGGCAGATAATGGATTTTTTCAGCAGCATGCGCATTAGCGCGGCCGGCATGAACGCGCAGCAGACGCGCATGAACACGATTTCGAGCAACCTGGCTAACGCCGAAACCACCGAAACCGAGGAAGGCGGGCCTTATAAGCGCCGCGACCCCATTTTCAAGGCGCAGCCGGACCGCGAATCTTTCGGTGAAATTTTGACGGGTACCATGGACGAGCATGCGCAGGGCGTACAGGTGACCGAGATTCAGGAAGACACCAAGCCGCCACGAATGGTTTACAACCCGAAACATCCCGACGCCAACCCACAGGGTTACGTAGCGATGCCTAATGTTAATCCGGTCGAGGAAATGGCCAATATGATTTCGGCCAGCCGTTCCTATGAAGCGAACGTAACCGCGCTGAACGCCGCCAAGTCGATGGCCATGCGTGCGCTGGATATTGGAAAATAAACGAGGAGCTGAACCATGTCGAACATGAGCATTGAGAATATCAGCGGCGCTCTGAATAACGGCAATATCGAGCGCCTGATGGACCACAGCCAGCAGATCGAATCGCCGGTGGCACCCGAGCTATCGGGAGTCAGCGGGCTCGATGGCGGCGCTGGCCCCAAGTCGTTCGGCGAAATGCTGAGCCAGAGCCTGGACAAGGTGAATGAACTGCAGATGCAGGCCGACACGGCAGCCAAGGAGCTTACCGCGGGCCGCAACAAGAACATTCACGAGACGATGTTGATGATGGAAAAAGCCGACATGTCGTTCCGGCTGATGATGCAGGTTCGCAACAAGGTAATCGATGCCTACCGCGAAGTTATGCGCATGCAGGTGTGATGCGTTGTTTTTGTGGCTTGGCGGTGGAATTGACCGGGTTTGAGGTTAATGGGGGAATGGCTTAGTGATAGAATTTTTCAGGAAAACATCGATTCAGCTCAAGGACTTCTTCAATGGCCTTAGTGGCCCACGCAAGGTAGGCTTGATACTGACCGGCATTACCGTCATCGCGAGCCTGGCCGCGATGTTCTTCTGGGTCGGAGACACGGGTTACCAGACGCTGGGCACGAACCTGGCTTCGGAAGACGCAACCGCGATCATGCGAGTGCTGCGCGATAAGAAAATTCCCTTCCGCGTGGAAAACGACGGCAAAACGATCAAGATTCCGCCCGAAGCCGTTTACGACCTGAGGCTCGAGCTGGCCACGATGGGCATGCCCCAGTCGGGCGTTGTCGGATACGAGGTATTCGACAAGCAAAGCTTTGGCCAGACCAGCTTCGTGCAGAAGATCAACCAGAAGCGCGCGCTCGAAGGCGAGCTGATGCGCACGATCAACAATCTCAAGGGCGTGCGCCGCTCGCGCGTGCACCTGGCCATGCCCAACAAATCCACCTTCATCGAAGACCAGAAGCGGGCCACGGCCAGCGTGGTCATCGACCTGGACCCGGGCCAGCAGCTTCAGGACAAGCAGGTTACCGGCATATCGCACATGATTGCCTCGGCCATCGAAGGCATGGAAATCGGCGATGTCACGATTGTCGACGGCAACGGCAAGATGTTGTCGAAGAACACCAACGACCCGCTGGCCATTCAGACGGCCACGATGGTCGACTTTCAGCAGAAGATGGAACAGGAGTACGAGAAGCGCGTGCAGGACGTGCTGACGCGCGTGGTGGGCGAAGGCAAAGTGGTCGCGAAGGTGGCGCTCGACCTGGACTTCACGCAGCAGAGCGAGACCCAGACTCAGTATGACTCCGAAGGCAGCGCCGTGAAGTCGCAGCAAAAGGAAAATCACGTCATGGACGGCTCGCGGCCCATCGTGAGCGGAGCCCCTGGTGCGGCTTCGAATACGCCGGGTCCGGCATCAGTTACGCCCGAGGTTCGCAGCAATACGCAAAAGGTATTTGAGACCACGAACTTCGCCGTGCCCGAAAAGATAACTCGCGCGACCAAGCCGGTCGGCGCGATCAAGAAGATGTCGGTAGCGGTGCTGGTCGACGGCGTCTACAACAAAGACCCGGCCAATCCCGATCGCGCCCCTGCGTTCGCGAAATGGAGCGACGAAAAGATGGCGGAGTTCAAGACCATCGTTGCCAGCAGCGTGGGCCTTGACCTGAAACGTGGCGATTCCATTGAGGTGAAGAACATGGAGTTCCGCCGCGAGGACATGGATAACGCCGACGCGGCAATCGCGGCCTTTGAGCGCCGGAAGATGATGAGACGTGATTCCGGTAATCGTCGACAAGGTGGACCCGGAAAAGGTCGAAGGCGAGATGATCAAGGAAAAGGTCGTGACGCTCATCGAAAGCAATCCGCAAAAGGCGGCGATGATTCTTCACGAGTGGGTTCACAAGCCCAAACCTGTCGGTCCCGAAAAGATCGTAGGCGGACCACCGGCTCCAACTTCTGGCGGCAAAAAATCGGCATAACGAGGAAATTTGAATGGCTGACGTAGCACAAGTTCCATATATCTACGAAGAAATGTCCGGTTTGGACAAGACCGCTCTGCTGCTGAATATTCTGGGCACCCAGGTCACGGCCCAGGTATTCAAAAAAATGAAGGACAACGACATCAAGCGCATTGTCAGCTCGATGAGCGGCGTGCAGAAGGCGCCGATTTCGATCGTGCGCCAGGTTCTTGAAGACTTCTATGCGCAGATTTCGGAAGAAGAGGACATGATCTTCGGTCAGGGCGGCGGCCGCGAATTCATTCTCGCCACCCTGGGCGAAGAACGTGCGCGTACCGTGCTGGGCCAGCTGTCGGTGCTCGAAGGCTCAAGGACGCTCGAAGCGCTGGAGCTGGTCGACGCCAGAACGCTGTCCAACTTCCTGATCAACGAACATCCGCAGACCATCGCCCTTATTCTGGCGCATCTGGAACCTGCCAAGAAAACCGACGTGCTCAAGCGGCTGCCCGAGGCGATACAGACCGAAGTCGTGCTGCGTATCGCGAACCTCGACTTCATCAGCCCCACGCTCATCGCGCAGGTCGACGAAGTGCTCAAGCAGGAGCTGGCGACGTTGGGGTCGATCGACACCCAGCAGCTGGGCGGCGTGCAGCCCATCGCCGACATGCTCAACGTCATGGACAAGACGACCGAGCAGAACATCATGGCGCGCGTCGAGGAAAAAGACCCGCAACTGGCCGAGGAAATCCGCAAGCTCATGTTCGTTTTCGAAGACATCATCTTCATCGACGACCGGGGCATGCAGCAGCTGCTCAAGGACGTACAGAACGACAAGCTGGTCATCGCGCTCAAGACGGCGGCCGAAGAGATTCGCGACAAGATCTTCCGCAATATGTCCAAACGAGCAGGCCAGCTGCTCAAGGACGACCTGGATGCGCTGGGCCCGGTGCGCCTGAGCGACGTGGAAACCGCGCAGCAGGAAATCGTGAACGTGGCAAAGCGGCTTGAGGCCGAGGGCAAGATCATCATAAGCCGCGGAGGCGAAGCGGATGCCCTCGTCTAAGGAAAATGAAAAGAAAAACGATCACAGCATTCTGATCAACGACATGCAGATTCGCGAGCTGTCGAAAACCAAGGATCTGAACTCCAGCTACGTGCCCAAGGGCGGGCAAGTTACCCGCATCAATGGCCAGAACATCGTCACGGTCGACATGCCCAAGGAGCAGACCGTATCGCAGTTCGAGCCAGGCAAGATTCACGACACGCGCGGCATCCGGTACTCGAACGTCCAAAAAGGCATTCCAGATGCGAACGTCAAAAAGAACGCCCGCTTTCGCGTCAGCGAGCTTACCCGCGGGCCGCTATCGGTCGAGGCTGAGGAAGAGGAACGCATCGAGACCGAGGTGCAGCGGCGGCTGGCGGTGCGAATCGAGGAGCTGCGCGCGCAAACCACCACCGATGCCTATTACGAAGGCTTCAACTCGGGAAAAACCGATGGCCACACGGAAATTATGACCCAGTCGGCACCCCGCCTGAAGGCTTTTGAGAGCCTGCTTGCGTCGTTCGAGGCTGAGGAAGAGGAACGCATCGAGACCGAGGTGCAGCGGCGGCTGGCGGTGCGAATCGAGGAGCTGCGCGCGCAAACCACCAC
>JACQAW010000135.1 GCA_016194725.1 Deltaproteobacteria bacterium | reverse complement strand
GCCACCGCGATCTGGTCGACGCGCTCGTTGCCTGGAATTCCGCTATGCCCCCGCGTGTATTTGAATTCTACCGGCTGGCCCTTGTCGCGTTTGGCCAGTATGGCCATCAGGCGTTTCCAAAACTCGGCGTTGGCCACATCTTTGCCGTCGGCCGTTTTCCAGCCGTTCTTGCGCCAGCCCCAGACCCATTTCGTGATTCCGAAGATGACGTAAGTGGAGTCGGTGTAGACATGAATTTCGCCCGGCGTATCTTCTAGATGGCGCAAGGCGCGTCCCACTGCCGTCAATTCCATTTTATTGTTGGTGGTTTCGGGTTCAAAGCCGCCCAGCTCAGTCACCTGACCATCGGGCGTGGCGATGATTACGCCCCAGCCGCCGGGTCCCGGGTTACCGGTGCACGCTCCGTCGGCAAAAATAATCGTCGGGTGGGCTGAAGTTTTCGCGTCCTCTGAAGGCATTCGCGAAAAGATACCCGATTACGCATAGCGTTGTCCAAAAATTTTCAAGTTGTTCGACTTCCTCGGAAATCTTGTTTAAAGAGGGGGCACACGAATCAGGGGGTTTCTCATGTCTTTCATCACGCTCGCCGCGCTTACAGCGCTTGCCGCTTCGATCACGAACTTGGGCACGACCTCGGGCTTCGCGCTCGCGGCTCCGCACATCGAGGTTTTTCAGCCCGCAATGGTCGACGTGGTGCCCGATCACGTGTTCGTGCCACTGGGCTTTGATGACAACGACAACGCGCAAATCGTGCTGGATGGCGCACTGACGGACACCTGCTACAAAATGGGACCCACGAAGGCGCGCGTTGACCATGAGGCGCACAAAATTTTCGTGCGTCAGCATGCGTTTTATTATCCCGGCGGCTGGTGCGCCGAAGTGCGCATTCCCTATGTGCAGGTTGTGGACCTGGGCATCCTCAAAGCCGGGCAATACGAGGTTCTGATTGAGCAGGCCGACCACGCGGCCAAGTCGCTTGCCTCGCTGCCGATTGCGTTCTCGTCTACCGCCAGCCCGGACGACTATCTGTATGCACCAGTCAGCGAAGCGCATCTGGATCGTGCCTCGACTGGCCTTATCCTGGGCGGTACGTTTACGAACGCGTGCATGGCCTTCAAACGCACGCTGCGCAACGTGCGCACGAACAACGTCATCGAGGTCCTGCCCATTGTCGACATGGAGCGGGGCGTGAGCTGCGCTCAGGTTTCAAATGATTTCAAGATCGTAGTGCCCCTGCAAGACGTCCCCCATGGGCGCTATCTGGTGCATATCCGCTCGCTCAACGGACAATCGATCAATCGCGTGCTCGACTTGTAACGCCGTCGGCAACCCGGCTTAGTGAATCTTGATCTTGCCCGCTTCGATTTCGAGGGCCTTGACGTCGCCCGCGATATTGGATTTTTCGTCTATCGTGCGTTTCAAGTTGTCGGTATTCACCGTGGGAATGCCGTCTTTGACGGCCATGAGCTTTTTGTGGCGTGAGCAATCGGCATCGAGGCCCAACTGCGCCAGCGTTACCGAGTGCACCACCTGATCGTCGACTGCCCGCGACAGATCGATAATCTGGTACTTGTACAGTCGGCCATCGTTTTCGGCGGAAAGGCGAAAGTCCAAAGCCAGGTTTTTGCGGCCTTGGGGGTCGGGGCCATCCCCAAAAAGGTTGGCCAGCTTGAGCAGCAGCCTGTTGCCTTTGGTCGCTTCGTCCATACGCAGGCCGCCGGCCACGGCCAGGCCGTTGGCGGCATTTCGGGCGCTGCATTCGAGCTCTTCAATCAAAATATTTTTGCCTTCGATCGCGTCATGCCTGGCGTCAGCCTTGATCTGCTCGGCTTTGCGGTCGACAAGGTCTTTGATTCTTTGCGCGTCTTTGATGGCCAGCGCTTCGAGGCGGGCTTTTTCTTCCTGGGCCTTGGCGATTATTTCTTTTTTCTTTTCATCGGCGTGTTTGCCAACGCCTTCGGCGTTGACCTGAATATGGGTCAGCAGGGGGCCGTTGGGCGAGGCGCGCAGGCCAGAGGCTTGTACTAGAATTACGGCGGCAAGTAAGGAAACGAGGCGTGACTTGGACATCTCTACTCCTGAATAATCTCCGGCAACTGAGGTAAGATTGCAGCCCCAGTGCCAACTCTGGAGCCCCTTGAAATTCGCATAGTTGCGGTAGGGTTACTGGTGACAAGTGCGGGCGCACTGTTTAATATTTTTGCATGCGTACAGCTGCCGATCACATGTTCGCCGCGGCCGTTTTATTGATGCTGGCCGGACTTTCCAGCCCGTCAGGCGCGGCCAGTGCGGCTACCCGGGCGCTCCAGCCCAGCCAGCCCGTCCGAAGGCACGTCAATTCCCCGCCGCCGGCCACTACCGCGGCTGCGCCTGGCACCTATGCCTCATCGCAGGACGACGGCGGCCGCCTTCTGGGCGGACACTACTTTCTGAAAAACGGCATCAACGACTTCGCGTTCAATTCCCCCTATATCAACTCCACCCTCGAAGCCGCCATGGCCACGGTAAACGCGCCGGGTGCTGAGTCGCAGATCAAAGCCGTGGGAATCAGCCCATCGGTGACAGGCCAGTTCAGGCTCTATGACATGCTGGGCATCGAAATCGGAGCGCAGCTCTCAGAGCTTGGCGGCAGCGACGCGTACTCGGCCCTGGTGCTGGGCGCGAATTTTACGATGGGGTATTCGGCGGCCGCGCGACTGAGCGTGTATCGCTCAAACAACCTTTCGCTGACACCGGCGCTTTTTTACTCCTGGACCCGGGGCATCTCGTTTTCACCGCTTTATGCCGTCGATGCCCTGATCACCACGGCGGGACAGGCACGGGGCTCGGCCTTTCTGATCAATACGTCGTCGCATGAGGTGCGTCCTACCCTGCTTGCGGCGTACGCCGTGAGCCCCACCCTGGGCTTGATGGCCGAGGGCGCGATGGGCTTTGATTTTACTTCGGTGGGGGTGGATCAGAGCCACACGAGCAATATCGTCTTGGGCCTGGGCGCTGACGTGAATCTTGAGCCCGAACTGCAGCTGCCGATTGGCTTGACTCTGGCGTTTCGGGATGTATTTCCGCTGGCGTCGACTTACAATACTTCGCCTATTCTGGGGCTGGGCGTTTACGAGATGATCAATAAAAAATTCAACTTTGGTGCCGAATTTTCGCGGCTTATGACGAGTGCGCCCAGTCTTTCGGCGCTGCTTTCTCTGACTGCCTACTACTGAAATAGGAGAGCGGGCTTAAGGCGAGAGCAATTTTGAGGCTGTATGATCTGCCGTTCACCAACGCCCGCCCAACGTAAAGAAAAACGACTTGATCTCACTCTTAGCCATCCCATTGGCGAAGTCCGGATACTCTTCCACCTCGCGCACGTACTTCACGCCGCCAAACCAAGGAACCGGCTTGCCCTTCTCCGTGCCCCGCTTGAAAGTGAAAGTCTTGGAATTGAAGTACATGGGCGTCTCCGCGCCAACCACTTCAATATCCCGCGAATACTTTCCGCCCAGCTGCCACTCTTTGGACTTCTTGGCGAAAATTTCAAGGTGATTGAGCACGTGCAGGCGGGCTTCTGCCTCAACGCCGGCGGTGACCATGACGCCGGGGCTAGGGCCCTGGGCCGCGGCAGCGACGCCGCCGTAGCCGGTAAACCACAGTCCTTGGACCGCGGCATTGGCCCGTCCCATCAGATCGAGTGCCACCTTGTTTTCATCGCCCACGCGCACTCCGAAGCCCACGGTCTGCGAAAGAATTTTGGCCTGCACCCGTTTGTCAGTCAGATCCCACGCGACGGCGCCGGTTTCTTCCTTGGAATCGGTCAGCACCGAAAACACTCCGCCCACGACGGTCCACCTGGCCGCGAAATCTTTTTCCAGCACCGTGGCTTCGACGCGCGCCGGAAAAATCGTGTTGGCGTCGCTGGGCGCCGAGCCGCCGACTAGAACGCCCTCGGCGCCAGTCGTGGGCACCATCAGATACACTCCGATTTTGCCGTACTGATAAATGACTTCGGTTGGATTATCGTCGCCGCGGTGGCTGCCCACATTCACCTTGCTGGCGCGCTCGAGCAGTACGAAGTTCAGACCCACGCGATTGGTCGTACTGCCATCGCGCGAGCGTACGTCGAACTCCACGCGATACGGATGGTTATTGACCATCGTCTTGCCCAAGTCCTGCCAGGCGTCGGCCCAGTCTTCCATCACGCCCACATCCATGCCTTGAATCAGGTAAGTCAAACCGACCACGGGCAGATAGGCCGGCCCCAGCACGCCCGACTCCTTGCCATGGCCCGCTTCGTGAGCGTCGCAGCAGCTTCCATGATGGATAGCGCCCGTGGAGTAATCAAAGCCGTTGAGGTTCGAGGACGAAATTCGGATCTGCTGGCCCGTGCTGTCGAACGTGACTCGGGGAACTTGATGCCGGGTTACTGCGTTGGCGATGATTCCGGTAATCGCCACCGGAATTCCAATGGCGGTATTGATGAGCCCATAGGTGAAATGGTCAAACCAGCCGACCACGACGATATCGGGATCTTCGGCTCTTGCCACCGTCGACAGCAATAAGGTCACGAGCACCAGAAATTTGATTTTCACCTAGTCATCCCTCCAGACAGCTGCCTGAGCAGCACTGATGCACTAGCAGGACTGACGCTATGCGGCAATACGGAAAAAAAGAAATTCTCTCCGTCTGACTAACGCCAACTGGTCTGACACTGACGGGGTTGACATTATCCGATTCAAATACTCGGGATCTCGCCCTTTGGCTGCTTGGGTCCTTTGGCCTGTTCCCAGTCCTTGGTTTTCTTGTTCTTAAAAAACAAAACCTCTTCGGAATGCGCAGACTTGCGTGCGCACTTGAGAAAGTAGCCACCCGTAACCTTGCGCGACGGAACCTTTTCCATGGGTGCCTCACAGGCCGGACATTTTTCGCGCGAAAAGTCGGTATACCAGCCAAAGCTGTCGCACTCCGGAAAATTACACTTCCAGTAGAACGTGTCTTTCTTTGAAAGTCGCAGCACCATCGGCCCATGGGCCTTGGGGCAAATGGGCTGAGCGCCGTTTTTCTGGGCTTTGAGCGTAGCTTTGTCCAGCCTTTCGCGCAGCTCACCCGTGGGGCCCACAAAACCACCAGCACCGCCGCCGGACTTCGCGCTGCCACGGGCCTGGTCGGGCGCCGCCACACGCGCCACGCCCACCAAAAGCTCGCGCGCCTTGGCAACGGCCGGCACCAGGTAACTCGAGTTCCATTCGGTCAGATATTTCTCCCAGCCCAGCTTGCCCTCCGCAATCGTGTCCAGCGCCTGTTCCATGGTGGCCGTGAACTCGGTGTTGATCAGATCGGGCAACGCTTTGGACAGAGCATCATCTGTAGCCATGCCAAGTTTGGTGGGAGCCAGCACGTTTTGCTCGAGCACCACGTAGTCGCGGTCTTTCAAAGTCGAGATGGTCGAAGCGTAGGTGCTGGGGCGACCAATGCCTTTGCGTTCCATGAGCTGCACCAGCCGCGGCTCGCTATAACGCGGCGGCGGCGCCGTCGTGCGGGCCGTGATTTTTACGTCCTCAAGCGCGAGCGGCTGCCCCTTTGCAACCGTGGGCAAAACCTTGTCGGTTTCCAGATTTTGCCAGAATTCAAGATAACCGGGCTCTAGCACGACCGTGCCGCGGGCCACCCAGAGCGTATCGGCGGCCCGCACCGAAATTTTGCTCTTCGAAAGCTTGGCGGGTTTGCACTGACTGGCCACGGCTCGAGCCCAGATCAACGTATAAAGCTTAAGCTGGTCTGGCGAAAGCAGGCTGCGCGCGCGCTCGGGCGTCAGCTCGACGCTCGTGGGCCGAATGGCTTCGTGCGCGCCCTGCGCATCTGCCTTGGCCCGGTACGAGGGAGCGGTAGGGGGCAAAACTTCGGGCGCATTTTTTTCCAGCCACGCGCGAGTCTCGGCGATGAACTCAGGCGAAAGCGTCACGGCGTCGGTACGCATGTAGGTGATGATGCCCTTGCCGTTGATGCCCTCGTAAAGCTCCTGGGCTACCTGCATGGTGTGCTTGGGCGAAAACTTGAACTTTGCGCCAGCCACTTGCTGCAGCGAGCTGGTAATCAGCGGCGCAGGAGCAGTGCGTGATTCGACTTTCTGCTCGGTGCCCTCGACCATATGAGGCGACGCGCGCGCGATTTTTTCGATGCGTTTGGCCTCGTCTTCGGTGCGCACCTTGTTGGATTCAAATTCGTCAACCGGCTCGCCAGGTTTGGCGGCCGGTGCGGCCAGTGTACCAGCCGCCTGCCCCACGGTCTGGGGCGGCTCATAAATGGCTTCGAACCCCTGCCCGTACAGAGATTTGAGCACCCAGTAATTTTCCGGCTTGAAGTTCAGCCGTTCGCGTTCGCGCTCACAGATCAGGTGCAGCGTGGCCGACTGCACGCGCCCGGCGCTTTTACCCCCGGTGGAATTCCACAAAAGCGGACTGACCTCAAAACCCACCAGCTTGTCCAGGCACTGCCGCGCGCGCTGCGCTTCGATCAAGGAAATATTCAGCTTCAACGGATTGGCCAACGCCTTTTTTACGGCCGCGTCGGTGATCTGGGTGTAAGCCACGCGGCAAAATTTCTTGATGCCCAGCTGGTCCACCAGATGCCACGCAATGGCCTCGCCCTCGCGGTCGGGGTCAGTGGCCAGATAAACCATTTCGGCGCCCCTGGCGGCCTTTTTCAACTTTGCCAGAACCTGCTTGCCCCGGTCGCCGCGCGCCACGTAATGCGTGTCGATTTTGCCGTTCTTGAACTCAAAACCCAGGCGCTTGGGCCCGTCATAGGCAAGCTCGGTCGTATGGCCCACGCTGGCCTCGATAAGCCAGCCCTCGCCCAATATTTTTCGTAGAGTCTTGAGCTTGCCCGGGCTTTCCACGATAAAAAGTCGCGACATGCGTTTTAGCTAATCACTCGCGAGGCCGCACGCGCCAGAGAAATCCGCACAAGATAATTGCAAGCACGGTAAGGCCGGCCATGAAGGTGAAAGCCTGGGACCAGCCCAGCTTGACGACCACCTCGGCTACGCCCCAGCCCGCCAGTGTCGCACCCAGATATCCAATGCCGTCCAGCAAACCGGCAGCAGTGCCCGCGGTTCGCCTGCCGCCAAAATCAAGCGCCACCACGCCGCCAACCAGCGAGTAAGGCCCGAGCAGAAAAAATCCGGTCGCTGCAACTAGCCAAACTGCCGCGGTGCTGCGCTCCAGCCCCGTCACTTGAGCCACCAATTCCAAATGTCCCAGCGCCATCAACAAGATCACCAGCACGCCCATCAGCGTGGCCATGATGGGACCGCGACGCCCTTGAAGATACTTGTCGGAATACCAGCCCGTGAAAATCGTGCCAATGCAACCCATGAGCGGAAACACCGCCGACTTGAAGGCCGCCATGGCGGGCGCGGCTCCCATGTCCGAAAAATATGCCGGCATCCAGACGTTGAAACACTCGCGCAGCAGCGTGAGGATGAACGACATCGTGCACATGAGCAAAAACATCCTGTCGCCGAGCACGATTCGAAATCGGGAAAGATAAGACAGCGTGGTGTCGGCCGCATGGCGGCTGCCTGCCGACACGTCAGTCGAGGAATCGCTGGGCAGCACGTGCCCAACGTCTTGGGGACAGTTGGTCAGCGTAAAATAGGCCACCACGCCAATGCCCGCCAGCACCAAGGCAGGAAGAAAAAACAGCGCCTGCCAGCCAAACTTGAGCTCAAGCAGATAGCCTGCAAACATGGTCGCCACCACGCCGCCAAACTGATAATTCACCGACATCAGGCCCATGGCCGTGCCGTATTGGCTTTTGGGAAACCAGCGCGCCATCACATTGACTACCCCAGCCCAGCCCATCGACTGAAAAAGGCGCACGATACCCCAGGCCGCGAAGAAAAAAGGAATGCCGGTGCTGATGCCGGTGCCAATCACCAGGGATCCGACGACCACGCCAATCAGGCCCACGAGAAAAATCGTGCGCCCACCGCGAGTGTCGGCCAGCGCGCCTGTCGTGAACTTGCCCAGCGCATACATCAGCGTGCCAAAGCTGGTAATGGCTCCGAACGTGGCCTTGTCCATGTGCAAGGCATCTTTCATGGCCGGATAGGCCGCTGAAAAATTCTGCCGGCACAGGTAATAACCCGCGTAGCCGATCAGCAGCGTTAAAAAAGTCGAGTTGCGGTAAAATCCGAATGACCTTACCACGCCGGCGACCCTCTTAGTGGTGGTGGTGTCCACCGGGGCCGTGGGCGTGTCCATGCTTGACCTCGTCGAGCGTTGCATCGCGAACATCAGTCACTTCAACGTCAAAAAACAGGTCCTGGCCCGCAAGCGGATGGTTGCCATCGACGCTGACATTCTGCTCGGTGATCGAGGTTACGGTAAAAACCGGTGATGGCTCATCAGGCGAACCCGCGCGAAACTTCATGCCCACTTCGATTTTTTCGGTGGGCGGGAACTGGGTGCGTGGAACGTCGAACATCAAGCTCTTGTCATGCTCGCCATAAGCTTCGGCAGCTTTGACATGCACATTCTGCTTGTCGCCGGTCTTGGCGGTTTTGAGCGCCTCTTCGAGGCCCGGAATAATCTGGCCGCTGCCTTCAAGGTAGGTCATGGGTTCGTGGCCCTGCGAAGAGTCCAGCACCTTGCCGGCTTTGTCTTTGAGGACGTAATGGAATGTAACGACACGCGAACTCATCAGAGGCCTCCTAATTAAATTTACACTGCGATCCTAGGAAAGATGGGTGCAGCCGTCAAGCCGCTTCTAGGCAGGTGGCCCAGATCACACAACGACCGATAATAGTCACCGTAGATGGTGCAACTTACAAGCCGGTCATGCTCAAAACGCAGAATGTCACAGAAGCGAAACTCACAGATGCTGGCGCTTGGCGAAAAGTCCCCCCATTGCCCACCCTGGCTTGCACGCATCGAATATTCCACCAGTACCGGCTCATGCCGATTTCC